>JBBUCQ010000129.1:0-5391 GCA_038057715.1 Patescibacteria group bacterium
TTCGTTGGTGCTTTCAAGTTTGTGTTTTGTGTTGCCGTTTAAAGATGTAACTTCGGTATTTTTTATGGAAACCGTTTTTTTAATAAACGGATAATTTAACGCGGCGCGACTGAAAAGCATTATGTCGTAGGCCGTTGAATAATTATCTTTTTCATCGAAACCTTTTGCATTGGAAAAATGGGTGTTTCTAAGCCCGAGCTCAATCGCTTTTTCATTCATTTTAACCGCGAAAGCTTTTTCATTGCCGGAGTCGTATTCGGCGAGCGCCATTGCCGCGTCGTTCGCGGATGCTATCAGCAAGCCCGTCATTAAATTTTCAACGGTAATTATTTCCCCTTCGTGAAGCCACATTCTGGTGCCGTCTTGCTGTAATGGATTTCTTCCGATCGTAACTTTTTCGTTAAGCGCGTGGTTGTCTAAAATAACCATTGCGGTAACAAGTTTTGCGATTGAAGCGGTTTGTCTGCGGTCAAAAATATTTTTAACAAAAAGGGGAGTGGAAGTTTCAAGATCTATCGCATAAACCGCGCGCGCTTCCAAAACGGGGCCAAGGCTTTCCGTGGTTTTTTCCGGCGCCGATTCGTGGAATAAAGTTAATGAATTTGCCTGTGCGACTGCCGCTACCATCGTTGTTTCCGGTAAAACGCTTGTAATTGCGGAATATGACGGCTGAATCGTCTCTAACAATAAGAAGAAAAATAAATTGGTCAGCATAGTGTTATTCTAAAGTGATGGTTCCAATATATCCAGTTTTTGGATGCTTTTCTTTGAATCTTCTCCAAGTTCAAGAATTATTTTGACGCCGTCCATTTTTGGATTTTGTTTATATTCCTCCGGAATTTGGTCTGTGACTTTTCCCGGTATCATTTGTTTTAACTCGTTAATAAGTTCGTTGGAGTCCGGTTGCACTGCATACCAAGTGGTGTCTGTCAGATTTTCCGCCAATGCATTCCCTGCATATTTTGTATTAACTCCGAATCTGCGAAGAATTGATTTTGTATTTGATGCGATTCCATTTTCTTTTGTGCCGTTTAAAACGGCTACAGGCAGGTCACTCCAGTCTTTTGGTCCGTATAGTACCAATTGCGCGAAATATTTTACAGATGTGTAATCGTCGCCCGCCGGAAGAAGCACGAATGCTCCGCCGTAAAGTTCCCGGAGAGGAGTGTATAAAAATCCTCCAACAAATATGGGCTCGTCATTTAGAGTTGCAACGGAAAATTGTTTTGAGTCCATTTGGGAAGCCGTATCGGCCAAAGAAAGCATCTCGCGCATGGACATGTTGGTTTCCACGTGATCTTCAAGCGAAGAATATAGACCTTTTAAAAAGTTTTTTCTCCCGAATAGACCTTGTTTTTTCGCTTTTTCCTTTAAAGCCAAAAGTAATTTTTGCTGGCGTTTGCTTCTGTCAAAATCAGAACTGCTTTTTCGTGAACGCGCGTATTTAAGAGCTGTTTCTCCGTCAAGATGTTGCGTTCCCGCGGCCAAGAAAAAAGGCGCAAAGCCGAAGGTTTTATCGTCGGGATATTGAGGATCGTTGATTTCTTCGTCCACATAAATATCAACGCCGTCCAAGCTGTCCACAATTTTTTCAAAAGCTTCAAAATCCACGCGCACGCTGTAATGAATCGGAATTTCAAAAATGTTTTCAACGGTTTTTCTCAAAAAATCCAAGCCTTCGTAAGATCCCCATTTTAATTTTCCGTTTTCGTAAAGACGATTTATGCGGCTGCCTCCCAAACTCGATTCAACATAAAGATCGCGTGGGATGGAAAGAAAAGAAGCGGATTTGTTCTGTTGATTTATGCTCGCGATTATAAGCGTGTCTGTCAGGTCTTTCCCCTCATGCCCTTCGCCGCCGACTCCGGCCAGTAAAATGTTGGTATGGCTGCGCTCGTCTACCATAAGCTCTTTCCCGATTGCGCCGGATATTAAACCGAGTAAGCGCGTACTGCTTAATTTATCAAGTATTTGAAGCCCTCCGTAATAAATTAAAAGAATTAGGAAGAATATTCCTAGCGCAGTTGCAATGTTTTGTTTGGTTTTATCGCTTAAAGGTTTGCGCGGCGGGGCGCGACGTATTTTTTTAATCTGGAAATTGCTCACAACAGGGGACATTATAGCAAAAATTCAGATTCACTGTTGCGCGTAAATCACCGTCATGAAAAATTCTCCTATTTCATTTAGTCCAAGCCCTACGCCCACGCTTTTATTGTCTATATTTGTGATTCCCGGCTGTTTGAATAATTCCGTTTCAAGCTGTTCGCGAGAATTTGTTTCAAGAATATGCATTTGAAGACCGGATTTGATTCCTTGATCGCGAACCAATTTAACTATTGTATCGCCGTTTGGCGCCGTGTCGTTGAAAAAATCTTCATCAGCCATGCGTTGCGCCCAGTCTCCGGCAATGGAATTTAAAATTGAATTCATAAACAAGAACGGTAATTGCGCCGCTAATCGTTTGTCATTCAGTTTGCTGAATAATTCATTTTCCAACGCAGGCAGATCTGATTTTGTTAAGATCGGACCGGCAAAATTTTGAGTAATAATCAAATATCCTTCTTCGTTTTTAGCAATGCCGAGCCCGACTTGGACAACGGTAGGATCAATTATTAATATTCTATGTATAGGGCTTCGCATAAGACCGGCTTGAGCCAATTCCAGCGTTGCGGATTTTGCCAGATTCTCTTTTATGGAAATAGGAAATTTAGCCGCTTTTCTGCGGTCTTCCGGCGCTTTTCCGGATGGATCAACGTGTCCGAAAAAATTAAGCTTAACCATGTTGTCGGAATGTCCTTGGGCTATGGCATTTAGTTCATTTGATAATGATACGGGCGGGAGAGAGTGATTTGCGCGGTCGGTGTTAATAAGGGATAAAAGTTTTTGTCTCGCTTCGGTTAAATTCTGTATCGGCGTTTTATCCAGTTTTGCTTTATTTAAAGCAAAAAAATCAGGAAGAAGGGGAATGCCGGAGCCTACGTATATTGGCACATTAACGACTGCTCCTCCTTCCGGATCATTAACTTCAAAAATATAAGTGCCGGCCGAAGGAAAATCCGTTTCAATTTTGAATACGGTGCCTTCAGCCAAATCTTGTAGAGCAAAAATTATTTCTTTTACTTGTCCGTTCGGTTGCGTTACAGCGGCTCTCTTGGAAATGGGAGCAAGCGTTTTACCGTAGAAAGTGAAATGTCCCGGAGTCTGAAAAACTTCCTGTAATGCATTTACTTGTATTTTCTTCGTCTCTATTTTTTTAAAATCTCTTACAGTTAAATCCATTTTGGCGATTTCGCTTTGCAGGGAATTTTGCTTTATCGTCCAGCCCGCAGAGCCTTTTTTGAATGAAGCAAAATCTTCCGAAGGCGGGGAAAAAGATTTTGTATTTTGACGGAAAATATAATCGCGGCGTAAATTATTTTGAAAAACAGTAAGGCGGGAAATTGCGCCGTCGCCGTTCCAGTTAAAAGTTGTTTCTCCCGCGTTATATGAAACGTTGAGTGTTGTGGGAGGAGTGCCGCCATAGGGTTCGGAAGGCGATCCCGGTAGTACGGAGATATGCTCCACTATGCTTTCGCCGGATCTTCCGGGGATTATGCCGAGAGAAAAATTTCCGGTTTCCTTAAAATATACGGGAATTTTAAAATGGCCCGCGTTTGTTTCTTTTATAAAATTCAAAGAATTCTCGCAGCTTTGGTTTTTGCGGCACATAAAAATTAGGACTTCTTTTTCGTTTGAGTTTAGAACATCTCCTTCAATGAAATAGACCTCATTTAAATAAAAAGTGTTTGGAAGGGGATTTGCAAGCGTGATTTTGTCGAAAAAAGTTTTATCAATGGAACTTTCTTTGACCGGCTCAAAATTGAGAGTTTGCAGATTTTCTTTTGGAATATCTCCTCCGAGAATTTCTTCTTTTGGCTTTTCCGCTTCAGGTTTTGGCGGGCTTTCCTTAATGATTATTTTAGATTTGCCGTATATGCGTTGCAACAAGATATCCATTTCTTCCGCGCTGATAAGAGTTTTTGACGAAAGTTTTTTTGGCAGAGGAGAAAGAAGAAGTCCGTTTTTTCTCGCAAATGACGCACATGTTTTAAAATCTATTTTTTTTGTCCATTTTTGGGCTTTGCATAAAGTTTTTATGGCAAATTCCCAGTTCGTATTTTCTTCCGGTTTAAACTTCGACGTTTTTAAGCCAACGGTAATTTTCGCTTTTTTAAGAGCGCAAATCGCCGGTGTCGTTTTATCGGTTTTTTTAAGATCGGAAAAACAACCGATTGGTTTTAAAAGCTTTAGATTAAGAGCTGAAGCCAATTCTTGCGCAAATATTTTTTTCGGTATATTCGATTGATTCTCTGTTTTTGCCCCGCTTAGAGGGACTACGCTGAAAAATAAAATTGAGCCGAATACCGCGCCCCACACTATTATTCCGACTGCAATTTTTGCGCGATCTTTAGGGTGTTTTTTCTTCATATCTTATTATATTTTAACATATTGTGAAACATATGTCATTGGTTTTATTGAAAATGACGTTGTGTAAAGTATTTTTCTATGCCAGTATGATGTCCTTTTTAATCATTAACCCAAATCAATATGGCTCTTCAAGCAATCACATGTCCAGGATATTATGAAACAGAAGAAGGTCAAATCCGAAAAGCACCCAGTTTAGAAGGGAATATAGCAATCCTTCATGAAGTAGAAGAAGAAATCCGCGTTTTATGCATAAATTGTGTAGAAGGAAGATGTGTTTTTGTATCCGGAAAAGAGGAAGATAAGATGAAGCAGACAAAATGCTTTTACTTAAGACCGGCATATAAAAATACACCACACACAGCCGACTAGGCGGGCGTTAGGCGGAATTTGTAAAATTTACTTATACTGGTAAAATGCCTTTCTGGGAGGAGTTTTGTAGTTTTCTTATGTCAACACGATTCTATTTAGCGGATGAACGGTACATGACTGAGGCTGAAATAACGGACGCAGAAGTATTTGATGAAAGTGCCTTAATTTGTCAAAAATCAACAGGTCCAGATGGGGCGATTTTCACTCTTGAAATCCCTAATATTCCTTTCTACAATCTTCGGAGAGAAAGTAGAGTAGTAAATGATAATAATAATATGGAAATTGAAATCGTGGGGGATCTCATTGATGCTACAAGAGAAGCAACTGCTAAAACCATAACATCACATCATGCTAAACGGGATGCCGAATTAATACTTGCCGAATTAGGGGATGCAAGAAAATGGCAAAAAGAGTGGGTGGACATTTTACCGGAGCAAATACCGACATCACGGTCGAGAGTTGCAGAATATGCCAGAAGAAGAAGTGATCCTAAGTCAGTATAAGTTTTGCAAACATCGCCCAGCCTTTTAAAACTTTTGACTTTGGAATTTTGAC
>JBBUCQ010000129.1:5491-7478 GCA_038057715.1 Patescibacteria group bacterium
ATTTTGACATTTGATCTTATTTTATATACCGTTGAAACGATATTTTATTACCCAATTTTTTATGAAAAAAATTCTTGTAACATTGATTATTATTACGGTTGCGATTTCGGGATGCAACCTGTTTAAACGCGATCCTAAAGAAGCCGTTAATGAAGGGGTTTCAAACCTGTCAGAGATTACAAAAATGAGTTACAGTTTTATGATAAATGGTGTAATTAATGCTGTGCCGGGCGAAAAGCCGGCAAAAACCACTTTCGCCTTGGATATCTCCGGAAAAAGTGATTCAAAAGACAAAGAATCTCCAATAGGAGACATGACCGTAAAAATGAATTTCGGCATAGATGACCAAAAAAATGCCGCGGAACTTTTATTAAAAATGCTTGATAAAAAAGTTTTCCTAAATTTAACAAAATTGGAACTCGGAGCTTTGAATAGTGAAGAAGTAAAAACTCAAATGGGATCCGTTCTTAACACATGGTGGTCCATGGCCGGAGAAGATAATTTTTTTGGAGAACTTACAAAAGAACAAGCCAATATGAAAGAGAGTTTTAAAGAAACGCAATTTTTCACAAATGCGTCCGAAGAAGGGGAAGAAGAAATCAATGGAGTTAAAACAACACGCTATCGTGTGGAACTTGATAAAGAAGCCATGAAGAAATTTTTGATGGATATAGCGCGTTTAAGCAGCAATCAGCCTACTCCCGAAGACGAAATTGCAATACAAGACAGCTTAAAAGATTTGGAATTTTCCGGCGGAGTATGGGTTGGAGAAGATGATATTTTGCATCGAGTGAAAGGCACCGTTATGACCGCGCCGAAAGACGGAGCTGTAGGTTCTTTTGACATTGATTATAAGGCTTGGGATTACGGGGAAGATGTTTTGGTCACTGCTCCGGAATCTTCAAAAGAATTTAATCCCCTTGCGCTTCTTCCGGTTCTTGGAGCTTTCAGTTCATTTTCACAGGAAGCGGATACCGGAACTTCCACTCCGGGAGCCGCGATTGATAATCCTCTTGGAAGCAAGCAGGTGAAAAAATAAATTCCAGAAATTTTCCGCCATGAATTTTCTCGAAGAATTAGAAAGATTAAGGGCAAAGTTGCCGCGCATTGCGCTCGCTAATGTTTTGGCCGAGAACAGCGAATATTGCAGTTATTGTTATAAAAATAAAAATTGTTATTTGGTTTATGCGAGCGATTATAATGAGGACTGCGTAAATTGTTATTTCATTTATAATTGTCGCGATTGCGCCGATTCGTCGTACTGCCAAAAATGCGAGCTTGTTTTTGCCTGTGTGGATTGCGAAGGTTGTTATAACTGTAATTATTGCCAAGATTGCAGGAATAGCATGGATAGCGAATATTCTTTTGATTTAGTGGGGTGTAAAAGTTGTTTCGGGTGTGTTGGGCTTCGGCAGAAAGAGTTTTATATTTTTAATGAGCAGTGTAAAAAGGAGGAATATGCGGCGAAAGTGCGTGAAATAAAGGAAAATTCGGAAGAGGTTTCTCGGCGCGTTCAAGAATTACGCGCAAAAACCCCCGTGCTTTTTATGCATGTTATGAATAATGAAAATTGCATTGGCGATTATGTTTATCAAAGTAAAAACAGCTTGGTGTGTTTTGATATAAATAAATGTGAAGATGTCATGTATTGCAATAATGTGATTGAAACAAAGGATTCAATGGATTGTTCCAATATTTATTTCGGAAATGTTTTGGATTACGACTGCGTTGCCGCGACTTATCTGTATAATTGTGATTATTGCCATATGTGTTTCGAGTCGCGTGATCTTACGTATTGTGATCAGTGTTACAACTCCCATGATTTATTCGGATGCGTTGTCAGGAAACGCGCGGAGTATCAAATTTTAAACCAGCAATATAAAAAAGAGGAATATTTTAAGAAGGCGGCGGAGATAAAGGATCAGTTAAAGGCGCAAGGTTTATACGGGAAATATCTGCCGTCCACTTATCCGTATGAAGACAGTTT
>JBBUCQ010000130.1:0-3332 GCA_038057715.1 Patescibacteria group bacterium
GAAAATGTTTTTGAATTATCGGAGCAACTGATGACAAAGACTTATATGCATGGTTCTTACACCAATTTTGCAATATGCGACCCCAAATATCGAATGATCAGCAAAGCCTCGGTAAGAGATAGAGTCGTGCACCATGTGCTTTTCAATTATCTTTACGGAATCTTCGATAAAACTTTTATTTTTCATTCTTATTCGTCACGACTGACAAAAGGAACCCACATCGGCGTGAAAAACTTCCACAAAAAAATGCGCAAAGCGAGCGAGAATTTTAGGAAGCCCTGTTATGCACTGAAGTGCGATATCAAGAAGTTTTTTGCCAGCATCAATCATACGGTTCTAATGGAGCTTCTTGCTGAAAAAGTGACCGACCCCGATATTGTCTGGCTGGTAAGAAATGTCATTGACAGTTATTCTAACTCACCCGACACGGGACTTCCGTTGGGCAATGTCACTTCACAACTCCTTGCGAACGTCTATCTCAATCAGCTTGATCGGTTTATCAAGCACGATTTGCACGTTAAGCATTATTTCCGATACGCCGATGATTTTGTGCTTTTGCACCAAGACAAAGATTATCTGGAAAAGTTGATTGATTCCATTGGCAACTTTCTTGATGAAGAACTGAAACTGCGCCTCCACCCGCAAAAAGTTTTTATACAAAAATTAAAACAAGGAGTGGATTTCTTGGGCTATGTTTGTTTCCCCTATTGCCGCACCATTCGAACAAAAACCAAGAAAAGAATGTTTAAAAAATTAAATCAACGGAAAAATGAAATGCAAATGAAAGAAATAACAGCCGAGAGTTTCAATCAAACACTGCAAAGCTATCTCGGACCTTTGAAACATGCCAACTCGCATCGTCTGATTAAAAAGCTGGAAAATTTGGCGGGCTTTAAATCTTTGGAAGAGATTGAAGCGCTTTATCCATTGCCGCTTATACCGAAAGAAGTGGCATCCTGCCTTGGACTACTGTATGATAAACGGTAAATTTTCATGGATAATTACCTTGGATTTTAGATTTTGGATTTATTCGCATTTATGGTATAATAAAAGTGATGGCAGATCAGATACCAGCCCAAAATCAGTCGCAATCAACTCCAGCTCCGGCTTCATCTGTTGCTGAAGACGAAAAATTTTTCGCCGCGCTTGGATATTTCGGTCCGCTTTTTGTGGTTCCGCTCGTTGTTAAGCCGAAAAGTGCATACTGCAAATTCCATGCGACTCAAAGCATGGTTATGTTTTTAATATCAATAGTGGTGCTTGTTGTCCTTGCCTCTATTCCTATGATTGGCTCGCTTTTAACTTTGGCGCTCTTTGCAGTATATATTTTAGCTCTTTACAGGGCTTATAAAGGGGATTTATGGAAAATTCCGGGTGTTTCCGTTTTTGCCGCTAAAGTTAATGTAAATAAACTTTATGATACGGCGGGATTGGCGATTTCAAATATTTCCGGATTAAAAGAAAAAGCGCAGTCTGCCGCGTCAAATGCTGATGAAACAGTAAAAGATTTGGGCAAACAAGAGGAAGAAAAACCGGAGCAAAAATAATTTTTCTTGATTTTATGCGCGGAATCGCTTAAAGTCTTTTTCGGTATGGCAATTTCTCTTGAACAAATAAAGGCTCTTCGGGAAAGGACAGGCGTTTCTATGCAATCTTGCAAAAAAGCGCTTGAAGAGGCAAACGGTAGTGAAGATAAGGCTATTGAGATTTTGCGTAAAAAAGGAGAAGCAAAAGCTGTGGAAAGATCCGAGCGTGCAACTGGGCAAGGAGTGGTTGCTTCATATATTCATACAAATAACAAAATCGGTGTTTTGGTTCAGCTTGGTTGCGAAACTGATTTTGTGGCTAAGAATGAGGATTTTCAGGCTCTCGGCCGCGACATAGCGATGCATGTCGCCGCTATGAATCCTTTGTATCTTGCGCCGACCGATGTACAGCCGGAATTGGTTGAAAAGGAGCGTGAAATTTGGAAAGCTCAATTGGCAAAGGAAGGCAAACCGGAAAAAATGTGGGATAAGATTATGGAAGGCAAAGAAAGGAAATTCAGAGAAGAAGTTTCTCTTTTGAGCCAACCTTTCGTAAAGAATCCTGAAATAACGATTGAAAAACTGGTTGCGGATGCCCTTTTAAAGCTTGGTGAAAATATAAAAGTGATGCGTTTTACCAGGTACAGTTTTTAAAAAATGCCTCAAGTAATGTATAATCCAGCTCTATGATGAATATGGAAGCTGTTTTTAAGGATTTAAAGCAAGGCAAAATCGTGATTCTCTTGGATGATGAAGGGCGAGAGAATGAAGGCGATCTTGTGTTCGCGGCGGAATCTGTGACTGCGGAGAAAATCGCGTTTATGGCTAAATATGGTCGCGGATTGATTTGCGTGCCGGTGGAGGCCTCGCGTGCTAGGGAGCTTGATTTGCCTTTAATGGCCGACGATAATACAGCTCCGCTTCAATGTAATTTTACGATTTCCGTTGACGCTAAAAAAGGAGTTGCGACCGGGATTTCAGCGCATGATCGCGCAGTCACAATTCGCGCGCTTTTAAATCCGAAAACTCGCCCGCTTGATTTGGCTAGACCGGGACATATTTTCCCTCTCATAAGTAGAGATGGCGGAGTTTTGGTAAGAACGGGTCATACGGAAGGCGCTCTTGATTTGATGAGACTTGCCGAGCTTAAACCGATGGCTGTAATTTGCGAAATTATGGGCGATGACGGAACAATGTTAAAAGGTTCGCGGCTTAAGCAATTTGCAAAACTTCACGGATTAAAAATAGTGACGATAAAAGATATTATTGAATACCGCCGCAGCCGCGAGAAACTTGTTAAACGCGAAGTTGAAACTACTCTAAAAACCGATTACGGCGAGTTTAAAATTTTTGTTTATAAAAGTTTGGTTGATTCAAAAGAGCATGTTGCGTTTGTTAAGGGTGAAATTTCACCTAAAAAACCTGTTCTTGTTCGAGTGCATTCGGAGTGTCTTACGGGCGATATTTTTAAATCTTTGAGATGCGATTGCAATAAACAGCTTGATAGAGCGCTGGAAAAGATAGGCCGTGAGGGAGGAGTTTTTCTGTATATGCGCCAGGAAGGCCGCGGAATCGGACTTATTAATAAATTAAAAGCTTATAATTTGCAGGATAAGGGTTACGATACGGTTACCGCGAATAAAAAGCTCGGTTTTAAGGCTGATTTGCGCGAATACGGGATCGGTGCGCAAATTCTTGTTGATCTTGGTGTGCGTGATATTCGTTTAATGACAAATAATCCGCAAAAAATAATCGGATTGGAAGGTTATGGACTTCAAATTCTTGAACGCGTGCCTATTGAAATTA
>JBBUCQ010000130.1:3432-6759 GCA_038057715.1 Patescibacteria group bacterium
TCAAAGTGATCTGAGATTCATGCATCGCGTGATGGAATTGGCTGGACGCGGACAAGGTTTTGTTTCCCCCAATCCACTTGTTGGCGCTGTTTTTGTAAAAAATGGAAAAATAATTTCCGAAGGGTATCATAAAAAATTCGGCGGGGATCACGCGGAAATAGTTGCTATTAAAAATGCCGGGAAAAAATCTCCGGCAGGCGGTACTTTGTATATTAATTTGGAACCGTGTGTACATTACGGAAAAACGCCGCCTTGCGCGCCGAAAATCATTGAGGTCGGGATTGCGCGTGTTGTCATTGCCGCAAAAGATCCTAATCCCCTTGTTTCCAGTCACGGGATAACAGCTTTGCGTAAGGCTGGAATTAAAGTAGAAGTCGGATGTTTGGAGCGTGAAGCCAAGGCTCTTAATGAAAAATTCATTAAATGGATTGAGTCCGGAATGCCTTTCGTTTCTTTGAAGATCGCTACGAGCCTGGACGGGAAAATTGCAACGCGCACAGGCGATTCGAAATGGATAACCGGAGAAAGTTCGCGTGAATATGTAAAACGACTTCGCGACGAATATGACGCGATTTTAATCGGGACAGGCACTGTTTTTGCCGATAATCCGTCGCTATCCGGGAAAACCCGCGAACCGAAAAGAATAATTTTGGATTCAGCATTGAAAATTCCGTTAACCGCAAAAATTTTCCGCAATTCCAATGTTTTCATTGCGACGACTGCGAAAGCCTCGCAATCCAAAATAAACGCTTTAATAAAACGCGGAATTGATTTTAAGATTTTTAAGGGAGAAAAAATTCCGCTTCGTCCCCTTCTTCGTTATTTGGGCGGAAAAAATATAAGCAGTGTTTTGGTTGAAGGCGGTTCTGAAATTTTCGGATCATTTATTGACGAAAAACTGGTTGATAAATTTTATTGGTTTATAGCGTCGAAAATTATCGGCGGACGCAACGCAAAACCCGCAGTCGGTGGCGAAGGCGTTTTGAAAATGACACAAGCAATGAACTTGAAGAATTGGGAAATTAAGCAATTAGGAAAAGATATATTAGTTTGTGGGTGAAGGCGGCATATTGATGTGTTTTTTTGCAGACAATTTAAAAAACTCTTCAAACTTAAGTCTATATTTAATGCTACCACAGACGCACTAAGGTTAGGCTCTTTTCGTTGTACCGGCCATTGTCGGCAAAAAAATACTCAAGATGCCCGCCTTCACTCCGGATTCTGCGTCTTTTCCAATTGGTAAATATGTATAAACGATAAAAATGCGGCAAGAACCATCGGCGCAATTATCGCTCCTTTTAAGCCAAAAACAAGAAGTCCGCCGATTACAACGAGAAATGTCGCGAGCGGATAAATTTTTGTTTGCGTTGAAATTATAATCGGTTTTACCAAGTTATCAACGAAAGCCACTATAAGTCCGCCCCAAATCAAAAGTCCTATTCCGGCGACATAATGTCCGCTGGCAAGCAAAAATAATGAGGCGGGAAGCCAAATTATACCTGTACCACCGATTGGCAACATTCCGAAAAGAGCCATTAGAGTTCCCCAAAAAATAGGATTTCGTATTCCTGCGACAGCGAGCCCTATCCCTCCCAAAATTCCCTGCAATATCGCCGTTAAAAATATTCCGTAAAGCATTGCCAGCGAAACTCGTCTGAATTTTTGAAAAATTTCAGAGCTGTAAGGATGAGGAACAGGCATTATTTTTTCAACGTAAGCCACGATTGCTTTCCCGTCTTTATAAAAGAAATACATTGTAAATACCAATAAAAAGAAATTTAAAATCATCCAAGCTATGCTTTTTAAAAATTCAGTACTTTGTGACACTAGATTTGCTGAAAATGTCTGTGCCGCCTGTGTAATTGATGAAATAATGTCAACTCGCGGAATTCCGACGAATTTGCTCGCCTTTGCAATGATTGCGCTTAAATTGAGTTTTCCGGATTGGAGCCACGTTTCAAAATTTTGGTAGGTTGAAACCGCCTCATCCGATAGAAGTATAATAAAAACAAATAAGACGGCGCTGAAAATAACGCCTATGGAAAGAGACATGATTACCGCGGCAAGACGGTTGCGGTTTTTAACTTTTTTCAAAATCCATTCATATATCGGATAAGTTCCCGTGACTAATATTGCGGCAAGTATTAAAGTGGTTAAGAAAGGTGAAATCACCGCGCCCAGAAATAATATTGAAAGCAGAATTGCGATATGCAAGAATGTAAGTTGAAATTGTTTCATGGTTAAAATATAACATATAATAAAACTATGACCAAAAACATTATCACCAAACTTTCGTTTCTCGACCGCTACTTAACTTTATGGATATTTTTGGCAATGGCCATCGGAGTATTGAGCGGATATTTATTGACGGGGGCAGAATCTTTTATTAACAAATTTCAAGTTGGAACAACCAATATTCCCATTGCTATCGGTCTAATATTGATGATGTATCCGCCTCTCGCCAAAGTGCGATATGAAAAGTTGGGAAAAGTTTTTCACGATTGGAAAGTATTGGGTTTGTCACTCATACAAAACTGGATCATAGGACCAATTCTTATGTTTCTGCTGGCAATTGCATTCCTGCAAGGCTATCCGGAATATATGGTGGGTCTTATTATGATCGGTTTGGCTCGCTGTATAGCAATGGTGATTGTATGGAATGAATTGGCGGAAGGTGATCACGAATATGCGGCCGCTCTGGTCGCTTTCAACAGCATATTTCAAATTATATTTTTCAGCATATACGCTTATATTTTCATCACATTACTTCCGCCGCTATTTGGCATGGAAGGAAGTATTGTCAAAATAAGCATGGGCGAAATAGCAAAAAGCGTTTTTATATACCTCGGCATACCTTTTCTTATGGGTTTTATATCCAGATTCTGCTTGATTAAATTAAAAGGAGAAACTTGGTATCAAACTGAATTTTTGCCAAAAATATCCCCAATAACACTTATTGCTCTGATATTTACAATCCTTGTGATGTTTGCACTCAAGGGTAAACTGATCGTTCAAATACCTTTTGATGTATTACGAATTGCTCTGCCTCTTCTGATTTATTTTGTGATAATGTTCTTGGTCAGTTTCTACATGGCAAAAAAAATAAAAACAACCTACGAAAAAGCGGCTACCTTATCTTTTACTGCGGCCAGCAATAATTTTGAACTGGCAATCGCGGTGACCGTGGCGGTTTTCGGTATTAATTCTGGCGCCGCTTTTGCCGCAGTCATAGGACCTCTTGTAGAAGTACCGGTGCTTATCGGGTTGGTAAATGTAGCGCTATGGTTTAGGGGTAAATATTTTTTAAATAATAGCGCTTGAATACCT
>JBBUCQ010000131.1:0-3373 GCA_038057715.1 Patescibacteria group bacterium
TCAGTGGTAGTAAAAATTTTTTATTGTCGTTGCATAAGCGATTAAAATATATGGCTGGCGTTAACGGCGGTAATCTTTGTTTCTGTAGTCGTGGGCATAGATTGGGTTATAGTAAATACGACAGTATACGTTTGTTCTTATTTATGTATAATCATATGCGAAACGGAATTTTTTTAAGAAGGAAATTTAGATATTTCCAAAAAGCTCTTAAAGTATTAGGATATCATTACAGATTTGGGCCGGTAGCGTAGCCTGGTTCATCGCGCGTCCTTGTCACGGACGAGATCGCGGGTTCGAATCCCGTCCGGCCCGCCAGAAATTTACAGATTAGATTTGACTTCCTGAAAAATCTGCTTATAATTCCACGGTGAATTTAGAAGTTGTACAATCCGCAAATACAGGCGATGAATCAGCTGAAAACGGCGATGAAACCGAAGAAGAACGATTGCAAGCCAGGCGTGATGTCTTGCGTATTTTGAGGGCTGATAAAAGCGAGAAAGAAGGTACGCAGGCTATAGAGGAAGGTCAAACGGACAATCCCGATAAAAATTTGGAAGAAGGTTTGAAATTTTTAGAACAAAGACGCAGATCGGAAAAGCCAAAAACTCTTTATGCTCCAAAACCTCTCGAAGATATAAAAGCGGTTTTTGACGCATCGGAAGCCATAAGAGACGAATTAGCCGAACTTGATTCAATACGACCACAAACGCGGGCGGAATGTTCGAATGTTCCGCGTCCATGTCCTCTTGCAGGGTGTAAGTATAATAATTATTTAGACGTAAATCCCGCTACCGGAACCATTACATTAAATCATCTCGGGCTTACGCCAGATCAAATGCCGCCGGCTTATTCTTGCGCTTTGGATGTTGCAGATAGACATCATGGTGAAGAACTGCCCCAAAATATTGTCGGGATAATTCTTAATCTCTCAAGGAATAGAGTTGGTCAAATAGAAGATGAAAGTTTGTCCGGCTGTACAGAATTAAGACACGGCTAAAAGTAAAGCAATCAATTCATTCATCGCTCTCGCTCCTTCCGCTCCATCCACAACGCGATGATCGTAAGAAAGCGCGAGGGAAAGTATCGGGAGGATTTTAATCTCGCCGTTTACAGCTACCGGTTTTTCTTTAATTTTCATTACGCCGAGATTTGCGGTTTGGCCGTAGCTGATAATTGGAGTTGCGAACTGCCCGCCGATTGAGCCGATGTTTGTGATTGAGAAAGTTCCGTCTTGAAGTTCGGGGAGCGTAATTTTTTTGTCGCGGCAGAGTTGCGCTAAATCGGCGATTTCTTTTGCGAGCGTGAAAACATCTTTTTGGTCGGCATTTTTAATAACCGCAACCACAAGACCTTCCGGCGTATCAACCGCGATTCCAATGTTGTAATATTTTTTATAAATAATTTCATTTTCGTGGAAATGCGCGTTTAGCGCGGGGTGTTTTTTTAACATTTCACACGCGGCTTTTACAATGAACGCCAAAAAAGTCAGTTTAATTCCTTGTTTTTCCGCTTCCGCTTTTTTGCTTTCGCGCGCTTTGACTAGCGCGGTCGCGTCGCATTCATCCATATGCGTAACGTGAGGGATTGTGAATGCGGATTTTACCATGTGTGCCGCGATTTCACGGCGGATTCCGTGCAGGGGAATGCGTTCAACGGGTCCGCTAAAATGATGAGGCGCGTGTTCGGGCGCAGTCTGCCCGGGTAAACTTTTCGGTGCGGTTCCTTCAGCTTTTCGCGGCGGCAATGCGACAATTTCTTCGCTGGAAAAACTCCCGACAACTCCCGGTCCTTTTTCGGGCATTGTCCATTTTTCGCCTTTCGCGCCGATTGCAACAAGCGTATCTCCGACTTTTATAATATCCCCTTCTCCTCCATTTAAAGCCAAAATAAAGCCGGCCTCCGGCGACGGCAACTCAACAATCGCCTTTGCGGTTTCAACTTCAACAAGCGGCTGATCGCGCTTCACTTCCTCGCCGATTCGCACGCGCCAGCGCACGATTTCGCCTTCTTGGATCCCTTCGCCTACATCAGGGAATTTAAATTCAAATGCCATACGCGGCCATTATACAATATTAATTAAAATCTTGTTTTTTTGGTTTAGCGGCTAATCCCATTGATTCTAAAGCTGTATCTAATCCAAATTGAGCTTTAGGATCTGTGGCGGGATCGAATTCCTGTTGCTGACCACACGCTTCCATAAATTTCACTCCGCACGTTTCGCACTCTAGGGTATGAGCGCGCGCCAACGCTCCATTAACAGGATCCGCCGGTTCATTTCCTTTGGCTATTTGTATCAAAATCGGCAGATATTTTTCACATGAAGGGTTTTCCGGAGATGTTTCTGGCGATGAAGATTGTAATATTTTATATCCCTTTTTCGGTAATTCTTCTCGTAGTACTTCAGCAACTCGCGCAGATGTTACTCGGATTATAATTTCGGTTGCTCCTTCATTATTTAATTCAAACCCTCCCGGATTCATAATCCCAGCTTGGGATAAAGTTGTCATGCAATCCATCGCCAGATTTGTTCCCGCTAAAGAATTGTCCGATTTTGCAATTTTAATTGTTTCCATAAATATTGGTTAAGAATTTTTTTCCGCTGCCGCTGCTTTTAGGGCCGTGCTTGCCGCTTCAGCTATTTCCTTTAGCATATCCGGATTCTCCCGTATGGCATCGGTCATTATCTGTACAGCGCTTGTAGTGGCTTGTAAAGTTCCAACGGCTCGTGAAGTTTCAAGAGTCCGAGTAAATTCAGCCCGAAAATTTTCAAGATCAAACGATCGCATACTTATTCGGTCGCCCGCGTTTTTAAACCATCTACCTCTTTTCTTATATATGAAATAGTTCCGTCCGCCGTTTGCCTCATAGCTCGCACCTGTTGCAACGATCTGTCCAATAGCGCATTTATAAGCCAGAAGTTAAATACGGTAGAATCAAGACCGTCTCTTTCGCTCAATGGGCCGCACATTATTTTAAATCTTTCGAGATGAACCGCGAAGTCAGCTGATTCAAAAACCTGCGCACCGGCTCGCATAATATCCGTTGCGTTGTCGGGATGTGTTAATAATTCATTGATAAACCATTCTGCCGCGACCGGCTTAAGAAGCCCGTCTTCGCCTATAGAGCGAGAAATAACGTACTCGAAACCTTTCTTAAATTGTTCGCCATTAAATGGTTGTAGTGTTTCTGTCATATTATATAGTGCCTATAGTTTCAACTACGGTAGCCACTAACTGATTGTGAAAGGTATCCATGATCGCTATAAGTTTGCTTTGTTCATTTAATCGTTTTGCCATTTCCGTTATTACTGCAATTGAGAGTTTGGGAGAAACAAACTCGGTGGGCGTCGGTTTTCTCCGATGTCTAACAAGAC
>JBBUCQ010000132.1:0-15279 GCA_038057715.1 Patescibacteria group bacterium
CCAATGCCTGACAAATGCGAAAAATGCGACAGCATAAATTTAAAATCCATTGGAAGCGGAACTGAAAAAATTGAAAAAGAAATCTCTAAAATATTTTCAAAAGCGCGTGTTTTAAGATTGGATCAAGAAACAATAGCCGCGAAAAAACTTGATGAAAAAACTTTAAATAAGGCCGACATTTTAATCGCAACCCAAATAATTGATAAACCTCTGGATCTTCCGCGGCTAAAATTAAGTATTGCCTTAACGCCGGATTTCCTGCTTAATATGCCGGATTTCCGCGCAACAGAACGCGTTTTTCAAATTCTAACGCACATCCGCCACCTCACTCAAAACGGCGAAATGATAATTCAAACTTTTTTGTCCGAACACAAACTTTTTAAAAATCTCCAAGAAAACCGCATGGAAGATTTCTATGAAGACGAATTAGCCGCGCGAAAAATGCTGAATTTGCCGCCGTTTAATTAATCACAGTATGGAGAGTCTGCTTGTTCTTGATCTGTCAAAGCGGCGCACCCATCAGGATTAACATAAGTTTCAACAAATGCACCGGAAGTATCCGGTTTTTGCCCTTCACACGCTCTGGTACCCAATACTGATCCTATCCCCAGAATAAGACCAACCACCATAGTGGCTCTTCTCCTAAATTCACCCCGTCTTTCTTCTACGCCTCTATGTTCTAAATGCAAATCAATACTATGTAATAAAAACTGGGACGCATCTATTGGATGATCGCCAGAATTACATACCTCCGGTTCAAACCCTCTTGGTAAATCTGTTTTCATAAATATTTTTGCAGTTAAATTATAATAACACAGGCATTTTAAGCATTTTTAAATGTATGTCAAGGAAAATCTCAATCAAACCTACAGGTTAAAAGTCTGCCCGGGCAGACTTTTACAGATCACCGCAAAAATTTGGGACTTTTCAGTACATCCTATATTCTATTCCCATGAAACGAATTTTATCCGGCATGCAGCCGTCGGGAAATCCGCATTTGGGAAATTATCTCGGCGCGATGCGACAACATATAGAAATGCAGAATCAAGGCGACTGCTATTATTTTATAGCCAATTACCATGCTTTAACGACTTTGAGAAATGCAGATGAATTGCGCGCAAAAACGCGTGAACTGGCTATGGATTATTTGGCGCTGGGATTGGATCCGGCTCGTGTTGCTTTTTTCCGACAGAGCGATGTGCCGGAAGTTACGGAGTTGGCTTGGATTTTAAATACCGTGACTCCTATGGGGCTTCTTGAACGCGCTCATGCTTGGAAAGATGCAAAAGCAAAAGGAAAGAAAGGCGAAACTAGCGGACTTTTTACTTATCCTGTTTTAATGGCGGCTGATATTTTAATTTATCAATCCGATATTGTGCCTGTCGGTCAGGATCAAAAACAGCATGTGGAAATTGCGCGGGATATTGCGACTACTTTTAATAATATTTATGGCGAAACTTTTAAGTTGCCAGAGCCGATGATTAAAAAAGAAGTTGCGGTTGTGCCGGGAACAGACGGACAAAAAATGAGCAAAAGCTATGGAAATGTAATAGAAATTTTTGCGCCGGCTGACGCGCTTAAAAAACAGGTTTTTTCAATTAAAACCGACTCAAAAGGCGTTTCCGAATGCAAAGATCCGAAAACTTGTTTGCCGTTTGTTTTGTATTCGTTGATAGCGGAGGAAAAAGAAACGCGCGAACTTATGGAAAAACTAACGGAAGGCGGAATCGGATATGCCGAGTTAAAAACGCAACTATTTGAAAAACTCTTAAAATATTTCGGTTTAGCGCGCGAAAAACGGTTGGAGTTGGAAGAAAAACCGGATTTTGTTGAAGATGTTTTGCAGGAAGGTGCGAAAAAAGCGAAAAAGCTGGCACGCGTGACTTTGGATGAAGTACGTAAAAAAACAGGGCTAGTATGAAAAATTTAACCATTATTTGTTTTTTTATTTTAGCTGTGTTCATTAGTAGCTGTACTAAGGAACCCAACAAAAATACTGTTACTACTCAAAGTAAAAATATTGGCGCAAGTTGCAACACTCATAATGAATGTGAAACACCTATGCAGTATTTAGTCAAATCAAGTTGTCCACATGGTTCACTATGTATAGCTAATAAGTGCGAAGTAGTTTGTGGTCGTTTTTTGAGTAGTGAAGAAGATCCTAATCATCCACAAGACAACACTCCATACCTTTCACCTCAAGTGAAGTGTAATACAAATGCCGAGTGTGATAAATCATGTTCTTTAAAGGAATACTATGGTACAAAAGGCGCTTGTGTTGAAAAAAAATGTTATTGTATCGTGACCGAACAGATGCCATGAGACAATTGGGAATTGATCCGTTTGCATTGGAATTACTGGCGCGCTGAACGATTAAAAAGCGCGTTTGACATAAATAGAGTTCTTCCTCTTATTCCTGCGCGCGCAGAAATAAGAGGTTAAAAGAATAATCTGTCAAAACCCGAATCGATTCGGGCTAACATAATCTGCCCACTTGAGGAGGCTATTCTTTCAAAATCCGTGCCGGCACGGATTTTTGCAGATATGAAGACAAAACGATTGACAGATTTAAAAAATAACTTTATAGTAGAAACTCTTAAATTATGGAAGAATATTTGCAATTAGGAAACGCAAAATCTGAAGAACCCTGCGCCAAGAGCACAGGAGATATTATTCCTGAAATTTTTACCATAAAAGATGGCGTATTACAGCTTGTGCCTACACTACCAATTCCACATTCTTGTGTTGCTGATTTTATTTCAACACCTGCGACTTCAGGCGAAGTGCGTGGTTACGGCGATATTGACGATGCTATGAAAGCAAAATATGGTCCCGAAAATTCCTATTTAGGGACAGAATCCTTATATCGTTTATCCGAATGCATAGGAATTATTCCCGATGATACAACTAAAACCTTATATAATAATGATATTAATATTGATAGATTACGACAATTAAGAATCGTGGATTTTGGATGTGGAGCTGCTCACCCCAAAGGAACTCCTGAAGGTGGTGAAAAATTCGAACCATGGCTATGCAGGGCATTGCATCTTCTTGGCGTAAATGTAACGGGCGTTGATTTAAGATATCCTAGATGCGATTATTCTACCGGCGAGAAATCTGCCGAAGAGTGGGATTTTAAACGCGTAGATCTTACATCCGCAAATGCCCCACAAAAACTTGGCATCCAAGCCAATTCGGTAGATGTTGCAAATGCTAATGCTCTACTTGATGACGGTTATAATGAGAGGGCACCTTCTCCTTCGTTATTTTTTGGATTTAACACCGAATGTCCACAATTTCAGGAAATAGAGGCGAAAATATTCGGTCTTGCCTTGAGGATTTTAAAACCCGGCGGAGTATTTATTATAAGCTATAAATTGGTTTATCAAAAAGTCGGCGGGCCGCTGGTCTTTAATTTTAAAGAAATCAATGGACAAGGCAAATCGCATTTGGAAAATATAATGCATGTTGATCCGTCTTTTTTGAACTTGAACCCGCAAAAATAGTTCAAGGAATGTAGTTATTGCATTTAAAATTCTCTTGACCTATTTCGCTGTTTCCTGTAATTACTAATTATGCAGCACACAAAATACATATTCGTTACAGGAGGGGTCTGCTCGTCTCTCGGCAAAGGAATTGCAACAGCGTCTATCGGCGCTCTTTTAAAATCCTGCGGGTTTTCCGTAGTGCCTCAAAAAATGGATCCGTATTTAAATGTGGATCCGGGAACAATGAGCCCGTTCCAGCATGGCGAAGTCTTTGTCACCGATGACGGCGCTGAAACAGACCTTGATATAGGCCATTACGAACGTTTTATAGATGAAAAAGTAACCGAATCATCCAGTGTTTCAACAGGAAAAATTTACAGTGAAATTATTGCAAAAGAACGCAGAGGAGATTTTCTTGGCGGGACGATTCAAATTATTCCTCATATCACAAATGCGATTAAGAAAAAAATTACGGGACTCGGAGAAAAAACCAAAGCGAATATCGTGCTTGTTGAAATTGGCGGAACAGTCGGAGACATTGAAGGTTTGCCGTTTTTGGAAGCTATCCGTCAGCTTCGCTGGGAGCTCGGACACGAAAATACGCTTTTTGTGCACTTGACTCTCCTGCCCTACCTAAAAGGCAGTAAAGAATTAAAAACAAAACCGACGCAAGCATCCGTACGCGAATTGCGCTCAATCGGAATTCAGCCGGATATAATTATCGGTCGCGCCGATTATCCGATCAGCAAAGAACTTATTAAAAAAATTGCGCTTTTCTGCGATGTGCAAGAAAACGCGGTGATCCCTTCCGTAACGGCAAATTCAATTTATGAAGTGCCGCTACTTTTGGAAGAATACAAGATCGCCGAATTGATCGCCGAAAAATTAAATTTGGGGAAAGTAAAACTTAATCTAAAACACTGGAAAGATCTTGTTAATAAAATCCGAAATTCAACCAAAGAAGTCAAAATCGCGCTTGTCGGAAAATATACGGGCTTGGACGACGCTTATCTCTCCGTAATTGAATCGCTGAAAATCGCATGTTTCCACAATGAACATCAACTCAAATTAATTTGGATCAGCGCTGAAAAATTGGAAGAAAAAGACGAAAAAACTTGGGAGCAATTAAAATCCGCTGATGGAATTTTGGTTCCGGGAGGATTTGGGATTAGAGGTATTGAAGGCAAAATTTTAGCCGCAAAATACGCGAGAGAAAATAAAATTCCCTATCTCGGACTCTGTCTCGGCATGCAAATTATGACAATTGAGTTCGCGCGGCACGTATTTAAAGACCCCGAAATCACTTCCGAAGAATTTGATGAGCAAAATAAATTAAGCCCGAAAAAATATGTAATTCACTTTTTGCCGAATCAATCATGGCAAACCGATAAAGGCGGAACTCTGCGGCTCGGCGTATATCCATGCAAGCTTACGCCAAAGACAAAAACTCATGCCGCATACGGCAAAAATGCGATAGAAGAACGTCACCGCCACCGCTATGAAGTAAATAATGATTTCCGCGAAAAATTGGAAAAAGCCGGTTGGATTCCGGCCGGAATTTTTGAAAAAGCGAATTTGGTGGAAATCGCTGAATTAAGGGATCATCCGTTTATGATCGGCTCCCAATTCCATCCGGAATTTTTGTCACGTCCGCACAGACCGCATCCATTATTTTTAAACTTTATAAAAGCGACCCTGAAGAACAATTGACCCCTCTGCAGGGACATTTAACATCTGACAGCATGCCGGCCTTCCACTACACATCCCTAAACAAAGACAATAAAACCCTTTCCGGAGTAGTAGAAGCTGTGGATGAACAATCCGCGCGGAAAAAAATGAACTCAATGGGGCTTTCCGTAATTTCCTTAAATTTAGCTGCCGACGAAAAACACGCTCCTCAAGAAGGCAGAACCGTATTTGAATTTGAAGCCATAGATAAAATCAACAAAAAGGTAACCGGAACCATAACGGCTGAAGACATTGTTAAAGCTTTTGCCAAACTCTTTGATGAATATCAGTTGAATGTCATTTTTTTGGCTCCCCAATCCTCCACTCCGGATGAAAAAGAAGAATTACGTAAAGCCGGAATTATAAAAATCCAACAAGAATACGAAAAACTTTACGCAAAAGAGACGCAAAAAAATCAAGAAGATGAAGAACTTATAAAAAGAGCGGATCAACGCAAAGAATTGATACAAAAAGTGGATTATACAATGCAACGCATTGAGGTTTTTTTAAAACAATATAATGCAGATTTAAAAACCGAAGAACGTGATGCTATTCAGGCGTATTTAAACCAACTGATGCGTATTAAGGACTCTACGAATTTGGAGCACATAAAAAATACTTGCGAAAAAATGCTCGCCCATATACAAAGACAGGAACTTTTCATCCATGAAGAACAAAAAGCCAAGGAAAGCGCCGGTATTAAAGCGGAAACGCAAGAAATGCTTTCCGATATAAAACATGGAACACTAACTAAAGACATAAATATAGGAAAAATTCTGGAGGGATTAAAAGAAAAACCGTTTTTAAAACCTATTATCAACTTTCTCTTAAATCTTTCTAAACCGAAAAATCCCGAAATGGAAAAAGCCAAAGACGAAATTAAGGCTACAAATAAACATATATGGTCTTATATAAGAATTTTTATTTTTGCGAAGTCTAAACTTGAACGAAACGAAGCGTGGACAAGCATAAAATCATTATTCGCGGAAAAAAAACGCTTAAAACTGAAATCTCGCGTGATTGAATACGAAGAGCGCAAATTACAATCACAAACAGACTCCAATCGTTCATCCGCATTTTGGGAATCAACCGCCTCTGCCATCGGCTGGATTTTGGCTTTTTATATTGTTTCGTACGCGGCTTCTTATCTTTTCACAATAAAATCTTTCCAGACCCCACCGTTGCCTAAAAGCATCTATTTCTACCATTCAACATTTTTAAAAGGAATAACAATATTTTTATTTTTAGCATATGGAACGATCCAAGCCCGCAATTTTTGGCTGAAAAACCATTGGAGCGCGGCGTATTTGCTGTATCCGGCCAGCATATTTGCTTTTCTTCTAATTGTAATTAACTTAATGTAAAATCACCCCATGTATCCCATACTTTTTGAACTCGGTCCCATCACTATTTTTTCAAAATGGCTTTTTATAGCTTTGGGATTTGTTGCGGCATCGTTTTTATTCGTACACCTTTCAAAACGCAACAGAATTCAATTAAACGTATTAACGGAACACAGCTTCCCTATTTTTTTCTGGACACTGGCCGTTTCAAGAATCACATTTGTTGTTATGCATTGGGATTTGTTTTTTTACCAGTTCCATTTTAGAAACATTTTTAAATTGCTGGAAATCTGGGATAAAGGATTTTCATTTTGGGGAGCCATTGCGGCGTGGTTCATCAGCATATGGTATTTCTCGCGCAAAGCAGACGAATCGCCATTGCGACTGCTTGATGTCATGACCCCATCCATCTTGCTCGGAATGGTTTTGGGCAATCTGGGTGCGTTTCTAGACGGCATAAACTACGGATCAACGACTAATCTTCCGTGGGGCATGGTATTCCACAGCGCAAACGTGAAATATATCGCCCCGATTCATCCTACCCAATTATACGCGGCGCTTTATACGTTAATATTGGCGTGGGTCACCATACAAATCTTAAAAAGAAATCGCGGAAGGCTTCAGGGATTTATTTTTGAAATAGGAATTTTCGGTTTTTCAGTGCTAAAATTCTTTGAGGAATTTTTCAGGGGAGACGAAACATTTGAAATTTTATCTATACGCGTACCGCAAATCCTTGCGCTGGTCGCGGCAATCGCTTCGGCTTACGCAATTTATATAAGATATACCAATAAAAAAGGCGGCGATCCGGATTTCGTTTTACAAAAATTTACGAAAAAAATCTTTAAAGGATCGACGAAATTAAATCCTCCAGAAACTGCGGAAAAAATGATTCCTCTGCAAAATCAAGCAATGTAAACTTATCCTTGATACGCGCGATAAAGACAGAGCGGTTTTCCGATGCCTCTATAAAAAACGAATCAAGTTTCGCAAAGTGATTACAATTATCAAAATCTTCATCGCAATACAATAAATTACGATCTTTGGTCAAAAACAGGAAATTAAAACTGTCGCCGATTCTTGAAAGCCATTTTACATCGGTATTTATATCGCGCCTGGAAATCTCTTTTTTCTCTTTTAAATCAAAGACAATCAATTGCTTATTTTTCGTGTAATACGCCTTATCTTTTTCAATATACGAACCATCAACTCCCCCTTCTTGGAATATAATTTCTCCGCTATCCCCTGCAACAATAAAAATATTCTCGTTTTTTAAAGAAATCAAAAATGCGAAATAATTACCGATGTTTTGTACTCGCAGAAAACTATTGGCAATGCTCGGTAAAGATAAAAATAATTTCGACGTTAAAGCTCCATCTGTCACATCAAAAACCTTACCCGCTTTGTCCAAAACAAGTGTTTTATCGCCTGCAACCTTCAAATCAACCGCTGAAATATTTTTCGCGAAAATCTCCTTTCCATCTTCAGCATCATAAGTGAAAAATCTATTCTTTGAAGCGATTCCAACAAAATTATCTTCCGATAACGGCGTTAATTTTGAAAAAGCGGATTTTATCGGCAAATCTTTAACCCAAAATTTTCCGCCGGGTTTTAAGAAATAATATTTACCGAAATGCAATTTGGAATTTACAAGAAAAATGCCGAGTTCCGACCAAGATTGTAAATTGGACACCTTGTCCTCCGGAATCGCAGTCGTGAACTGCTCCAGATTCTGCGGCAAAAGCCATATCTGCGCGAAATTAACCACTTTATCTTCAGGAACGATAATATATTTTTTCCACGTGTTCCAACCTTTTTTCCTGATTTCCATATCATGAGGACCCGGCGAAACCCTTACTTCCCCGTGAAAAGGATTTTGGGCTTTCTGCAGTTGTCCATCGATCACAACCTCAACATCTTTAAAACTGCCTTCAAAATAAATAACACCTTTTTTTACAATATCTTTTTTCTGAAAGTCATACTGATATCCTTCGGCAAAAAAAATAGTTATAAATACAGCGCCACCGAAAAGAACTATTCCAATAAAAGGTAAAGCACGCAAAAAAAATTTCATTTTACTTTTAGGATTTTATATTCCATCATTCCGGCCGGAGTAATCACCTTTACGCTGTCACCGGCGCTACGATCAAGAAGAGCTTTTCCGACAGGCGATACGTTTGAAATTTTATGATTTATAGGATCCGCTTCCGTAGAACCAACGATGGTAAATTCTTCTTCAGTTTTTGTTTTGCTTGAAAGGTTTTGGATTGAAACTTTTGAACCGAGTTGGACATCAGCGCCTTTATGGCTTTTCTCGTCAATAATTTTTACATATTTAATTTTCTCCTCCAATTCCAAAATGCGACCTTCAACGAATGCTTGTTCGTTTTTTGATTCTTCATATTCGGCATTTTCGGAAAGATCACCGTAACTGATGGCTTCTTTTAAGCGCTCCGCAACTTCTTTCCTTTTTACCTCCTTTAAATAATTCAATTCTTCTTTTAGTTTTTCCAAACCTTCTTTTGTAAGAAGAGTAACTTTGTCATCGCCCGCTTGTCCCGCCGCAGGAGCTCCGGTGTCTTGAAATATAATATCTTGAGCCATAAATTAATTGGAAATTAAAAATTAGAAATTGGAAATTTTATAACAACGGGCGGACTTTTACGCTTGTCGGATGCTCTTTTAATTTCTGCAAAACCTTTGCTTCAATTTGACGAATACGTTCGCGCGTAACTCTGAATTCTTGCCCGACTTCTTCCAAAGTATGACCAACGCCGTCTTTAAGCCCAAAACGCATCTCTATAATTTTCTTTTCGCGCGGAGAAAGATAATGTAGCATCTCGTGAATATTCTCTTTTATGAGCTGTCTATTTGTGGCGTCCGAAGGAGAAAGCGCATCATCATCCTCAATAAAATCTCCGAGCTTTGAATCCTCCTCCGTACCGACCGGGGCTTCCAACGAAACGATATCCTGTGAGATCTTCAAAATATGACGAACTTTTTTAATATCCAAATCCATTTCAGCGGCGAGCTCTTCCACAAGAGGCTCGCGACCAAGCTCTTGTACAAGCCTTCTTTGCGCGTGCGTCAATTTATTTATAGTTTCAACCATATGCACCGGAATACGGATGGTGCGCGCCTGATCCGCGATTGCGCGCGTAATCGCCTGACGAATCCACCACGTTGCGTATGTTGAAAATTTAAATCCGCGATCCGGATCAAATTTCTCAACAGCGCGGAAAAGACCGATATTGCCTTCCTGAATCAAATCCAAAAACGACAATCCGCGACCTATATATTTTTTCGCAATTGAAACAACAAGACGCAAATTGGCTTCGGCAAGTTTTTGTTTCGCAGTCTGGTCTCCTCGGCGAATTCTCTTTGCCAAATCTATTTCTTCTTTACCCGTCAAAAGCTTCACTTTTCCAATCTCGCACAAATACATACGGATTGAATCATTGGCGATTTCGGATAATTCGGAAGTTTTATATTCTGCTACTTTTTTCACTTTTGCCGTTTCCACCACTTCGCCTTCTTCGGGTTCCTTTTTCCATATCAAAGAATCCTTAACGTCAATAACTTCAATTCCCAAATCCAAAAACATCGTATAAATTTCATCAAGCAAAGATAAATTTCCTTCAATATTCGGAATCGCCCTCATTAATTCCTGTTGCGTCACGAATTTTTGTTCGCGTCCTTTCCGTATCAGCTCTTTTACGATTTTATCGTATTTTAAAAGCTGTTCTTCGCTGGGCTGATTGATGAATTTTTTTAACTTTTTTGGCATGGCATGCGGCTTATTAACTCTTCTTCTTTCTCAAGAAGTTTCTGATAAGACTCAAGAAACTCTGCTTGTTCGGAGGGCTTTGCGTTTCGCATATGCGAGCTAAGCGTCCGTTTTTCCGTATTAAATTTTTTCTTAAGTATTGAACGAGTTATTTCAAGCGCTTCTTCTTCTATCACCTCCCAACTCAAATCCGTATTCCGCGCTTCTGTATACATACTCAACAAATTCATCTTCTCTTTTTCGTCATCTGTCAGTGTTTGATTATATTCACTTGTAAGAGATCTGTAAATATTTTGTAGCTCATTTTTTTCAAAGTCTTCAGGGGTCAGGAACTGATTAGCCATAGTATAAATCTCGGGATACGTCAATAGAAGTCCCAATAAATACTCTTGAACATCAAATCCTTTTACCTTATTAGCCTCAATATCAGTCTCCTGTTTTTTAGTGGGATTTTTTAAAAATTTCTGCTTGCCTTGGAAGCGTTTTAGTTCGTCATATATTGATTGAAGAGAAATATTAAAATCTGCGGAACTTTGCCGGAGCCATTGATCAAGTTCAATGGAATTTATTACTTGATTCCAAAACGGCAACAAAGATTCAACAATTTGTTTTTTATCATCGCCAAATTTTTCTTTAAAATAAAGCGATAAATATTCGGGCGCATTGCCCGCTCCCGCTAATGCTTCCCCAAAAGCTTTTGGATTTTCACGGACACATTCATCGGGATCTTTATATTCTCCTTTCCAAACAACAATGCGCGCAGAAAATTCTTGCGGCATGGAAAGCTGAATTGCGCGCTCTGTCGCGGTTTTTCCGGCATTATCACGATCAAAGGCCAACAGTACATTTTTAGTAAAACGCTTTAGAACAGCGAGCTGATCGTCTGTGAGAGATGTTCCTCCGCACGCAACAACATTGAGGTGTCCCGCTTGGCGAAGTGCGAGCGCATCCATGTAGCCTTCAACAATAATTGCATTTTTATTTTCTCTAATCGCGCTCCGAGCTTTCGCCAAACCGTACATCAAAGAACTTTTGTAATAAATTGAAGTTTCGGGGGAATTTAAATATTTAGGTTCGTCTCCTTCGCGAACAGCTCGTCCTCCAAACGCGCAAACATTTCCGTTTAAATTTTCTATGGGAAACATTAGTCTCATTCGGAAACGATCAACGCAATCTGATTTTTCCGTGTCGCGGCTGACTGCGAGTCCTCCAGCCAAAATTTCATCGCGCGTAAAATCTTTTTTAAGAAGATGGGAATAGAGAACGTCCTTGCTGTCCGGCGCGAATCCGAGTTTTTCTTTTTTAATTGTTTCTTCGGTGACTCCCCTTTTTTTCAGGTATTTAATGACTTTTTCTCCTTCGTCTGAATTCCAAAGCTGGTCAGCGAAAAATTGCGTAGCCTCTTCGTGCAAAACAATAAGCCTGTCGCGATCGGATTTTTTTTGAGTATATTCCGGCATTTTTTTCGGCAATTCCACGCCGGCTTTTTCGGCCAGAAGATTAAGAGCTCCGCGAAAATCCAAACCTTCAATTTCTTGTATGAATTTAAAATGGTCGCCGCCTTTGTGACAGCCGAAACAGTATGCCAATTGTTTTTCGGGACTGACGTGAAAGCTGGGGGTACGCTCTTTATGAAATGGGCAAAGCGCTTTAAAACTTCTTCCCACTTTTTTCAGCTGGACGTATTGGCCGACGAGTTCTTCTATGCTTAGGCGGGATTTTATTTCGTTTATGGCATCCATGGGGTTGTATTATAGAGAAGTTTTTGGGAAAGAGGAAGGTGTAGGACAGCATAGCGGCATATTGAGTATTTTTTTGCCGACAATGACCGGTACAGCGAATAGAGATTAAATTCAGTACGTCTGTGGCAACATCAACTATAGACTCAAGATTAAAGAGTTTTTTAAATTGTCTGCAAAAAAACACATCAATATGCGCTATGTATTATGCTATCTCCTCCCTTACGCAAAAACCCCTTATAATATTGTTGTATAATTTCATGTACGGGCAGACTTTTGGGGCTGTTTGATGGCTTAAATAAAATATTCCGCTTTTTTGCCGTTGCTGGTTCTTCGATTTTATGTCAATACCCGCATTTTCGCCTTTTGTAAAAGAGTAAATTTTTATAAGATGTAAACAACTTCGGTTTTAATTATTAACAAATTTTATATATGGGAAACGCATTACGCTTAGGTGGAATGGTCGCAATTCTTGCTCTGACTGGAGCTACTGCTGCTGTTGATTCCGCAGCTGATCCCAGTCAAATGAGAGGTCCACATAGACATCCGGCAGACCTGACTTCGCCTAGCGCTGTGCAAGATTCCGTGAGAGATGGATTAAATCCCCACATGCCACCACTTTATTCAGGTATGGATGGAGATGTTGCGAATTCAGGCAGATTACATTATATGCCAGGCGTACCTATACCTACTGGTTATGGCTATGAATTAAATTTAATTGATGATTTACAAACTCTTCATGCCGACAATGCGAATTTACAAAAAGAATTAGATGCCACGCGCGCGCAAGTTGCAGAACTTGTAGAACGGCTGGAAACAACTGAAGCAACTTGTGGAGCATTAACAACAGAAGACGGCTGTCCGGCAGGATGCACAAGTAATAGCACAGCCGACGATGAATTTATTCTATGCAACGGGTCATCCTGTTTATTTTAGATCAACAAACCTATCATCACCATCACTATTAAAACGCCCAGAAACGCGATGAATTTTGCCAATGTTGAACTTAAAAAAAGCGCGACAGCCGCAAATAAACCGCAGAAAAAATAATTGAATAAAAGCGCTTTCCGCTCGGAAAGACCAATATGTAAAAGTCTGTGGTGAAAATGAAAAAAATCGCCTTTCATGGGGGAACCTCCTTTTAAAATACGCCGTATAATCACCCAAAAAGCGTCTATTACCGGAAATCCCATAATCAATAATGCTGTTGCGAGTTTTCCGCCTGCCAATATTGAAAGCGCCCCGAGCATAAATCCCAAAAACATACTGCCCGTGTCCCCCATTAAAATTTTGGGCGGATGAAAATCAAAAAATAAAAATGCGAGAGTGGATGCGGCAAGAACGCTTGAAATCGCAATTATCGCGCTTTGATCAACAATATTAAACTGCCGTGCTGAAAGTATAAAAATGGAAATCTGCGCGATTGTGGAAATGCCCGAGGCAAGCCCGGGAATCCCATCCAGCCAATTCATAACATTCATCATTAAAACGAGCCATGCGATTATCACAACAGCTCCCAACGCCCAAATTTCCTGTCCCAAAATTTGAAATTTAAAACTGTCCAAAAAAATCGGCGCTCCGAACGGATTTTTTATAATCTGAATTTTTACTCCTGCATAAACAACAATGGCACCGGCAAGAATTTGCGTAAAAAGCCGCAAATACGGGCTTAATTTGATTCTATCGTCAATAAAACTAACTGCGACGATGAGCAATGCCGCAAGAATAACTCCGGCAATCGGGCGCGTAACATCAACAAAAATCAGCGTTGAAATTACAAACACAATAAAAAATATAATTCCGGCGCTGTATGGGATAGGCTGGCGCGTTAAGCCGTATTCATGGGGACGATCAAGCAAACGCCAGCGCGGGAAAAAATATCGGATGGCTTTAATTCCTATTAAAGTTAATAGAAAAGAAAATAGCGGCGGAAAAAATTGATTTAAGGACATAGAAATATATTCTTGATACAATCAGTATATATGAAACGAATGCAACTATTAATAAAAAGTATCTTGCGAGCTTCAAAAGAAGCAAAAAATGGCAAAAATATAACAAAAGCTATGACGCCAAAAGAAGCAATAGCATATTTGAAAAAACCTTAAATTTTCTCCGCATCCTCCACTTTAAACTCCCCTATCGCTGTGCGACGCAATTCTTTCACATATCCGCCGCAACCGAGTTTTTCGCCAATATCGTGCGCGAGAGAACGAATATATGTGCCTTTGCCGCAATTAACGCGCAATTTCACAAAAGGCCAATCCCATTCCAGAATTTCTATTTTATCAATTTTAACTGTACGGGGTTCAAGTTTTACTTCTTTCCCCTGTCTCGCTAAATCATACGCGCGAACGCCTTTTATTTTTTTAGCGGAAAAAATCGGGGGCATTTGCGAAATTTCTCCAATAAAATCCCCTAAAACTTTTTCAAATTCGTCGCGGCTGACATCCCTCAAAACACCTTTGAAAATTTCTCCGTCAGCATCGTAAGTCGTTGAAGTTTTTCCAAATTCCATTAAAACTTCGTACTCTTTCGGCAAATTCATGTACCTGGAAATTTCCTTTGTGGCGGAGCCTACCGCAATAATCAAAAGCCCCGTAGCGAGAGGATCAAGAGTGCCTGCGTGTCCCATTTTTCTCACACCTAACTTGTTGCGAAGCCGGCGAATGACGTCAAAGGAAGTAATGCCGGAGGGCTTGTCTATGAGTAAAATCTGATTCATAAAATTTCTATAATTCCACTTTCACTTCACTGCTCAAAATTTCCCTAACAACTTTTCTATCATCCCACTCAATCCTCTCCTCTCCAATTATTTGGATAGGTTCACAGCCTTTCCCCGCAACAATTACAGTATCGCCTTCAGCCGCTAAGGAAAGCGCGAGACGAATCGCCTGCCTCCTATCGCGTATTTTCCAAAAATTCTCCCCTTCACGCCTTTTTATGCCTTCGGAAACCTGATTTATAATTTGCATGCGGTCTTCCGTATAAGGATCATCATCAGTCACAACAATATAATCGGCATATTTATCCGCAACCGCGCCCATTTCCGAACGCTTTGATTTGTCCCTGCCTCCGCCAGTCGCCCCAAAAACCAAAAATAATTTTCCTTTTGTAAGAGATTTAAAAAGCGATAAAAGTTTTTCCAAAGATTCAATCGTGTGAGCGTAATCAACAATAGCCGTAAAAGGCTG
>JBBUCQ010000132.1:15379-17510 GCA_038057715.1 Patescibacteria group bacterium
AGATAATTTTCAAAACTGCCGTGGTATTCAATGTGATCGCGCTGAATGTTCGTTAAAACCGCGGCATCAATATTTATTCCCCAAACGCGGGATTGAATCATGGCGTGCGACGTAACTTCCACTATCGCGAATTCACAGCGCGCGGTTACCATTTCACGCAGAAATTTCTGCAGAAAAAAAGGTCCTTGGGTCGTTTGTTTCGTGTCATTTATCCAAATCCTGTCGCCTATTTGGAATTGGATCGTGGAAGCGGCTCCAACTTTGTGGCCGGCTTCGCGTAAAATACTCGCGATAAAATGGACTGTTGTAGATTTGCCTTTCGTTCCCGTAACAGCTATTACTTTCAGGCGATTTGCGGGAAAACGGTAAAAAATAGCGGCAGTAACAGCCAAAATCTTATGATACAAAAGCAAAAATGAATTTTGCGGAGAAATTTTAGAGCGAATAAAATTCAAAAAACTCATAACAAACGAATTCTAACATTATTCATAAACTTGCGCATGAGTGCCGATATCAACCAATTTAATACTGTCTTGATTTAATATACGATAAATTACACGATAATCTCCTGTAACAGAAAATGCCCGCAAACCCTCCAGATTTCCTTTAAGCGGATGATTTTTCAAAATTGCGATTGCTGGATTTTGTATAAATAAACCAAGTCGCTTCTCAAACTGTTTTTGTATTTTATTAGGAAGTTTAGCAAATCTTTTCTTGGGGTGTTCATGCTATGTTTTCTTCTTTAAAGCTTTTATGACCGATTTTACGGTAGTAAATGGACCGGCCAACTTATCATCTTTATCCGATGCCAATATATCCATTTCCTCTGTACCATTTTTAATATCTTTTTGAATCTGGCGCTTCAGTTCTCCAGCATCTTTAAATTTTTTAACAGCGCGCAGGCGTTTTTCAATGGAAATGGAAATTCGCTTGCCGTACAGCCGGCGCTTTAGACCAACGCAATAAATTTCCAAAGAAATCGGAGCGCCGATTGTTGGACGCGGACCATAATGCAAAGCGCCATTAAATTCTCCGACAGGAGTCTTCACTTTCACCATATAAACGCCGAATTTCAAAGTTTTCGGCGCACGGGCAGGATTTAAATTCAAAGTCGGAAAACCGAGTTTTTTGCCAATTCCTAAACCTGTTATTACTGTCCCTGTTAATCTGGTTGACTTTTTTATCATAAATGGTATTATAACCGCCTTTTATGGATAATAATGAACTCCTCAACAAAACGTACCAAGAAAATTTCGTAAAAGCCATTGGAATTGCAGAAAAATACGAAGGGGCAGAAACGCAATATAAAGATTTGATGGAAAATCTTATAGCTGTTGAGTCTGCGGTAAACCATGTTATAGACGACGAAAAACCGGCTGATCCAAAAACCGAACGCGAAGTTTTGGCGATGGTTATTGATGATGTTCTTTCTACGGCGATAAAAAGTTTTTACGACCAAATTGAACAATCGCTTTCCGAATCAAAAATATTTCAAAAAAAACTTGCCGGGGTTTTATTACCGCCGGGAGATACTCCTGTCATCCTTGGCGACGGATCAAAAGAATTTGAAGAACCGCGCTTCCACGGCCGCTTAAAAGAATTGATTGGATTTTTGCACGACAATGGAATCTACACGGACGACATTGTTGTATGTTTTGGAGAAGGATATGAAAATATGATGAGACAATTAAGTTATGCGCTTATTGAAATTCCGCGATTAAATAAACAAATTTTAGTATGCGATCAAATCGGCGAGGCGACTTTTGTGGTTGACGGAATATTCAGCAGAGAAACTTTATTAAGCCTTTCCAAAGAAAAATTGCAACAACAATATCCGGACAAAGTCAGGCGAATTATATACAACAATATAAAACAATGGATGGAAGAACTTCTTGCGGCGGTTTTTTATGAATGGGCAAAAGAAGGCGAGGAATCTTCGGCATCTCCGCAAAAAATTGAGCCACGACCAAAGATTGATGTAAAAAAACGGGAAGAAATTATGGAGAAAATTAAAGAGAAATATACTGGTCAGCAATTCATAGAATTAACATCAAAACAAAGGGGAGGTGAGAATTTCGCGGGAACCGGATTGGGAATAATAGCCATAGCAAGATTATTTAATGTAGAAGGC
>JBBUCQ010000133.1:0-6711 GCA_038057715.1 Patescibacteria group bacterium
AGTAACACGAAAGCGATTTCTTGTTTTTGATAAAACATTGAGCAACCCGGCACGTACCATTCTTGGTATGTGAATTTGTAATTCTTCGGGAGACTGTATATCAAAAGGTAATTCTTCGTCTAATAGGGAACTCATAGCATTATAAATAATAATAAGAGCGCATTATACACTACTATTTCCTTAACTCCTCCAGCGCCTTATCCATCTGCGGATCTTTGCCGGCTTTTTTTTCTTCGCCGGTCATTTTTACTTCAATGTCGGGCGCAATTCCGTCTTTTTCAATTGAACGGCCTTTTGGCGTAAGCCACTCCGCAACTGTCAGTTTTAGAGTTGATCCGTCCGCAAAATCGCTTAATTCCTGCACCGTGCCTTTGCCGTACGTTTTTTCGCCTACCACCTCCAAAATTCCTTTATCTTGCAAAGCGCCGACTAAAATTTCCGAAGCGGAAGCGCTTCCTCCGTTCACAAGCGCAATTATTTTATAGCCCGCCAATTCAGCCTCGCCGCCGGAATATTGAGGATCTTCATGGTCTGGATATTTTACAATCGCCACTTTTTCTCCTTTTTTAATAAAATACCCCGTAATTTCAACAGCCGTATTAAGAAATCCTCCCGGATTATTTCGCAAATCAAGCACTATTCCTTTCGCTCCGTTCTTTTTAATGTCATCTATAATCGGCTGAAACTCATTGACGCTGTTTTCTCCAAAATTAGCCATTGTAACCATCACAATATTATCGCTTGTGCGCTTTGAACTTACTGAAACGATTTTTACTATATCGCGCGTAACGGTAATTGAAACAAATGCCGTTTCACGCCGGATTTTAAGAACTACTTGCGTTCCTTTTTTGCCTTTTATTTTCGCCACGATATCTTCCAACTTCATTCCTTTTACTTTTAATCCATCCACTTCCACGATTACGTCGTTCGCCATTATTCCGGCTTTGTCCGCAGGAGAATCTTTTATTGGAGCGACTACGACAGGTTCCTCATCTTGTAATTGAATTACGGCTCCGATGCCTTCAACTTGTCCGCTTAGAGATTCAATAACCGCGTTGTCTCCGGGTCGTTCAAAATTGCTGTGTTTATCGCCGAGTTCTTTTACCAATCCTTCCGCCGCGCCGTATATAAGTTTGTCACGATTAATGGCATCTTGCCTTAAATAGCTGTCTTTAACCTTATTCCAGACTCCGACAAAAGTATCAAAAGCCGGCGTTTTCATTATGTCCGATTCAATGCTCGGCATTATCGTTACGGTAAGCGTCGGAACATTATTTTTTACGGCTTTTAAAAAATGTGCGGCTTGACCTCGTTTTAATTTATTATTGGGGAAAACTTTTGCCGGTTTATTTTCGTTTGCTGAAAGCATGCCCAGTTTTACGGCTTTGAAAAATAGCGGAGCAATATTTGATTTTTTATTTATATCTTTTATAAAAAATTGCGTTTCATCAAAAACAGTCGGGATAGGAAGACCTTCTACAAAAAATATCCATTCAAGAGCCTGTTTTTTTCTAATCGGATCTTTTGGTCTGAAAAGATTTATTTTTCCTTTTTCAAGTTTTACCGCTCCGATGTCAACCAATCTGTATATATAAGGGGCGTATTCGCCGGTTTTAAGGTTTACGTCAAAAAATCTTTGTTTTATTAAAGGCGTGTATGCGGTTTTGGAAAAACCCGCGTTAATTAAAACCCATTTCGCGAATTGCTCGCGAGTAATAGGTTCATCAGGCTTAAAATAGCCTTCTTTTTCTATGCCGATATTTTCAATATATTTAATGTCGTTTGCATATTTATGGTCAGCCGGCACGTCAACGAAATTTGCGGAGGAGGGGAAAGCGCTTATAATCAACAAAATTGCGCTTGATAAAAATAGGATTACGGATTTTTTCATATATGTGGGGGTTAAGTTTGCTGAACCATACTACAGCTTTTTGGGGCAATTTGCATCAAAGAAAAATAAACAATTTGTTATTAGAGAATTATGCGATTTTTTTCGAATTTATTTCGTGTTTTAACTTCATTTGACAGGTAATTTAGTATTGCCGCGCAATACTAAATATGGTATAATTTACAGATTAAAATGAAGGGATTAATAAAGACAATATTTATCGGTTTGGCATGCGCTCTTCTGGTAGCGGGAACAATCGTTCTCGAAGAAAAATCGCAGGCTTCCGCTTTTCCGGAAGAATCCCTCTTTGGCGGGACGGCGGTTGAAGTTATTGAAAAAGGGGAAGACAGTTTATTTAAAAATGAAAACGGAATTTACAGCTTTGATTCGGGCGCTAAAAACCGCATGTCTGTTTTAATCGGCGGAAACGCGATGATCAGGTTGGCGCCGAATTCAAGCGGAGAGCTCAACCTGTCAAAAACTTTTCCACGCACCGGAACTCTTAAATTAACGCGAGGCCGTTTCTGGATAAATACAATTAATTCTTCTTTAAAACTTGATGTTGTTTTGCCGCTTATTAATGTTTTCGCCCAGCCGGGCGTGTTTGATATTCAATACGGCAATGAAACGCTTGTTTTGGTTGCGCTTCGTCGCAGTCTTGAAGTTAAATTTTCAGGCAAAAGCCTCGTTATTCCGGAATTAAAACAGATGACGATTTCGGAGAAACGCTTGCGCGATCAGGCTCCTGCGATTAAAAAGCTTTTATATTCAAAACTGCTTAAAGAATTTTCTTATTTTACGGCCGAACAACCCGATCAATGGATTAAAGCAAATCAAGATGATGATAAAAAGTTCTTTGATGATTTTCGCGAGAAAAAGTATCAGGAAATCCGCGATCAGGGGCCTAAAGTCGGTTCCGATAAAGATTCCGTGTTTTTCAAATTGGATTCAGCGGTAGAAAAAGCGGGATTTCTGCTTACGTTTGATCCGGAGAAAGCGAATAAACGCTTGGCGAAAATTGTTTTTGATTATTTCGATTCCGCGGTTTTCGCGGCGTTAATCGGAAAAGAAGATCTTAAAAAAGAATGGCTGGCTGAATTTAAAAATCAGACGGAGGAAACTCCTATTTTTGATGAGTTGCTCATGAGAAAGTTTGACGATTTTGCGTTTGTAACTCCGTCCGATGTTCTTTTTCCTGCAAAGACCGTTTTGCAGAAAGTGAAGAGCGAAGATTCTTTAGTTGCTTTAAATGATGCCTTTAATAATGTTCTTGATATTGCAAATGAAGGCAGTGACGTATCCGTTTTGGCGAAAGTTGAGAGCGCTTTGAATGATTTCGGGTCATTCGCCGAAAAAAATATTAAACGGGTCAAAGGACCCAATGCCGCGGAAAAAATATTTTTTGAAAGTGTAAAAATAAATGATTTTTTGGATAAAAATCCGTCTACGTTTCTGAAAGAAGAATTTTTGAAAACGTCGGAGGTTTTTGAAAAAGCGTATTTGAATTTAGTTGCAAGCAGATCCGAAGCCGACGATCAAAGGCAATTTTTAATAAGTGAAAAATTAAGGAGGATGGGAGTCCTTAAAAATTTGATAGAGAATGACGAAATACCGTATGACGCGAGTCGTTCTTCTTTGCTTTTCATTGCGGGGCAAATAGACAGCTTAAAACCGGTTTTTTCGGATACCGCCGTTCTTGCTTATTTTGATGAAGAGCTTAAAAAACTTGCGCCCTTGATCGCCTTTTTACGGGCAAATACTGCGGTAAATATGAGAGGAAGTTTTGAGGAAAGTTATAAAGATTTTCAGTCGCGCACTCATGAAATGCAGAAAATTATGGAGTTGCTGGCGACTTCAACGGGCGGAGCGCAAATTACGGCGGCAAAAAGGGAAGAACTCGCTTCTATTGTAATGAATGATTTGGGGAATATGGGAGCCGTTGGAATAAAGATAACTCTGCCGGAAACCGAAGATAATCCGCGCGTGAATGTTATAAACGCTGTTTTCTCCGGCGCTAATTTTGTCGGAGTTTACGACACCGACAAAAAAATCATGAGCGATATTACGTTTAATGGTGAAAAAATACCCGCCGCTATCCGCTTGGAAAATCTCAAGAAATTTTTCAATGTAAAATCGGGTAAAGAGAAATTAAATTCCGGAGTTGCGGTTGAATCTCTAATTGAACAGCCGAAACCGTCTTCAGCTTTTGAGAAAGTTGTTAAGGCGAAACTGCTTGAAGAATCGGGCAAACAAAATATTGCCGTTGAGGAAAAATATATAGACTTGGCCGATCTTGCTCTCGGTACGGTGCATGTTGAGCTCGCCGCTTTGGAAAATAAATTTTTCTCTTTTGATGTATCGGCCGATTTGAGTTCGGTAAGTAATTTAAAAGTTTCAGCGCTGGAAGGCGATATTCCGGTTAACGGCAAATTCGCGTTGAAAGAATTGTCCGCGCGCGTTCTGCAGGTTTATAAAAATATTGAGTTCGGGAAGATGAAGGAGGAGGAGTTAAAGGGATTGGTGGAGTAAATTTGGTAACATAAATTTTCAATGGCTATTTTTTAAGCAAATAGTAAAATTTGTCTTATGAACAACCAACAAAATAAGCTCGTTCTCTTCCAGTCAAAAAGAATTCGTAGAGTTTGGCATAACGAAGAATGGTTTTTTTCGGTAGTGGATATTGTTGAAGCACTTACCGACTCTACCAATCCCACAGACTATCTTAAAAAACTTAGGAAAAGAGATATTGAACTCGGGTCCTACATGGGGACAAATTGTCCCCTGGTAGAAATACTGACAGAAACAGGTAAAAAGAGAAAAACGTTGGCTGGAAATACAGAAAATGTTCTTCGCGTTATCCAATCCATTCCATCACCAAAGGCGGAACCGTTCAAAAGATGGCTTGCAGAAGTAGGAAAAGAGAGACTTGATGAAATAGAAAATCCTGAATTGGCGCAAGAGCGTATGAAGGAGATTTATGAGAAGAAAGGCTATTCCAAGGACTGGATTGATAAGCGTTTACGCGGAATTGCGATTCGCCAGAATTTAACGGATGAGTGGAAAGATAGAGGTCTTACGCACGAAAAGGATTATGCAATTTTAACCGCTGAAATATCCAAGGCTACTTTTGGAATGACACCAAGCGAATACAGGGAATACAAAAATATTCCCGATAAAACGAAAGCGAATTTGCGCGACAACATGACTGATTTGGAGTTGATTTTTACAATGCTTGGCGAAAAGGTGACAACTGAAATTTCCCATAAGGAAAAACCAAAAGCGATGATGGAGCATAAAAAGGTGGCAAGACGCGGTGGAAATGTTGCCGGTAACGCGCGGAAGCAGACGGAAAAAGAATTGGAAAGAAGCGTGATTTCAAAGGGGAACTATCTTCATGGGAATATGAATAAACAGTTGAAGCAATAAACTCAATAAGCATGCCAATAAATCAAAGTGAAGCAAAAACACGTAAGGATATTATTGATAAACGACTCAAATCGGTATAATCACCCGTAAAATACGTAAGATTTCTTTACACTATCTATTGACAATCTTTTTTACACACGTTATGATTGAGCTATGCTTGCACAATTCATACAACAACAGCGCAAAAAACGTGATTTTTCGCAGGAATATATGGCAGATGCGCTTGGCATTTCCCGCCCTACCTACATGCAGATAGAATTGGGAGAGCGAGATATTACCATTACGGAGGCAAATAAACTTGCGGAGATTTTTGGTATGACGCTGGAAGATTTTCTTGCATTCAATAACCAGAAAAACCCAAAAATCATTTTGGAAAAGGAGAAAAAAGCTCCAAAGGCGGATATGGAAATTCGTGTAACCAGAAAAAATCTGGATAAATTTAAGCAAGTTTTGCTGTATATTTTGGAGAAAGTAGGTGGAAAGCCTAACGTTGGAGAAACCGTTTTGAATAAGTTGCTCTATTTTATTGATTTTGACTATTATGAAAAATTTGAGGAAAACTTAATGGGCGCAACCTATATTAAAAATCATCATGGCCCAACGCCTGTTGAGCTAAAAACCATTGTGGATAACATGAAAAAGAAGGGCGAAATAGAGGAAGTAAAAAGTAAATATTTTACACATGAACAAAAGAAATATCTGCCGCTAAAACGGGCAAATCTTTCTTTATTAACCGGGCGGGAAATTGAACACATTGATGAAGTTTTGGCGCGACTTTCCGATAAAAATGCCAATGAAATCAGTGAATATTCCCACAATGATGTCCCTTGGCTTACACGTAAATCCGGTGAAGCGCTTTCGTATGAGAGTGTTTTCTATCGTGACGAAAAATATTCTGTGAGAAATTATGAAGATGCACTTTAATGAAATCCCTGAATTTTCAAAAGAACTTAAACAATTATCCAAAAAACACCTGTCGCTTGCTGGAGATTTGGATGAATTCAAGAGGATAGTAACTGCCATTCCTCTTGGCACCGGTAAGCATTTTCATGTTATTGCGCGAGGCGGTGGGGTGGTTGTAGTAAAGGCGCGATTTTTTTGCAGATATCTAAAGGGTTCTTCTCTGCGCATTATTTATTCATATATTCAGGGGAAGAATACAATTGAATTTATAGAGCTCTATTTTAAAGGAAATAAAGAAAATGAAGATAGAGAACGGATAAAGAATTATTTATAGAAAACTGCGTACCGACCATTGTCGGCAAAAAAATACTCAAATACCCCGCGGGCATTATTTTGAATTTGCCTAAAATTTGCCTAAAATTTTCTCTTTTACGCCGCCGCATCTTATGTTACACTCCATGAGGTATTTTTTAGTAAGATTTTATAGTGTTTTA
>JBBUCQ010000134.1:0-2957 GCA_038057715.1 Patescibacteria group bacterium
AGTGGAGAAATTATAAGTTCCCGGGCATGTCCAGAAACTTGGCTTTCAAGTAAAGGAATACCGAGCTGCGTAAATATTTTATCAAACGATATTTCTGTACCACCTTTCTCCATGTGCTGTTCCGCAAAAGGACCAAGTCCAGACCCAAGAATAATTCCATCTTTTACACTGTCGGGATTCATGCCGTGTCCACGTAATGTTTCACATACAATATCTCTAGCTTTTGAAGCGTCATTATATCCAAAACGTGTTTCTGGTGATTCATTCATAAAATTTTAATATTAAAAAATACAGGGTGGTAGTATAAGCGTTATAGATGTTTTTTGTCTAGCTAAAAAACCTCGTTTTCTTTGGTGGTAAGCCTTTTTCCACTTATTTTTCGTTTGTGTTCCGGTTTTTGAGTGGGAATAACGGGTTAAAATTATAATGCATATTCTTCAAAATTCCCCTTCTGTAAATCCATTAAAATTAAATCCAGATTTTTATCCAGAGCTTTTTTAAATCTAGGATTGCTGACTGTCATATTTGCACCGATTTGTTTGTCGTTTTTTAGTTTAATCATTACCAAAACTGATTTTTGAGAGGAGATTTGTAATAAAAAGACAGCTCGCCCGGCTCCGCCCGTGCTCGTTAAATATATTTTCTTTAAAACTGTCTTGGGAATTTTTATTGAGCTTTTTATATTATCTCCCAGCCCTTGCAATGCTTTCTTGGCGGCAATTTTAACTGATTCTAATGGAAAAGTTTTTATTAACGGCTCAAACTCAACCTCTTTTATTGAAGCTGTAAGTATTAGTTTCACTTTAGCTTATTTTTTAGATAATAAATCTCCAATTTTATCCATTTTAACCTGAATGTTGGGAGTAACAACAACAGGCTCTACTTCTCCTATAACAATTTTAGGAGAATCAACAAAAGTTCTTAAAGCGTTTTTTACTATTAAAGTAAGAGAAACGCCGAATTTATCAGCCTGTAATGCGGCCATTGATTTTAATTCATCCTCAATGCGAATTGTTAAAGTAGTCATAATTTATTGTTGTTATTTTACACATTCATTATACCGCACTAACGTTGTTAGTGCAAGTGTTTATGGTGACAAGCCTTTTTCTACTTATTTCTTCGGGGCTATTTTTAATGTTTTGTTATGTACCACAAGATCCATTTTATATTCTTCTCCTTCAGAAAATCGGGAGCTTAATTCTTCAGAGAAACCAATGCTATCTAAGGCTCCGACCACAAAAGCTTCAAACGAATTTTCTCCCATTTGTATTGTGCAAATCCCTCCGGAAGCAAACCGGAGCTTGACAAATATCGACTTGCAGTGTTAAAATAACAACCATTTTAAAAATCGCTTATATGTCGTCTGAAATCAACTTAACCGTTTCGCCAGATAAATTTTCTATAGACGGTATTCCTACAACAGTAAAACCAAGGATTTTTGATGGGCAAGACCCTGTTCTTCCAAGAATAGCTTTTGAGCATCCGCATACGAGGGCAACAACTTGTGAACAGAGTGCGGTTGTCGAGAATTTTGGTTTTAATGGCACGGCATTACTTACACCAAAAGCATTTGACGGTGAATGCAAAGGATTAAACATAGATACGATTGATAGAAGTAGACTAAATGGAGAGCTTCTTATTCTTAATCTTGAGCCAGGGATTCAATACGGCATCGCAGAAATCAGGAGTTTGCTTGAAGCTCAAGGTATTTCATTGGAACCTCGCTCTGTTCCAGAATATATTGTTCTTTTTAGCACAAGATTAATGAAACAAGTTCTAGAGACAACTAATGAAACGGGAACGCCTGATTATTCTAAACTTTCAGAAACACAAAAAAATCGACCCGGGATTACTCCTGATGGTGCAAGATACTTGCAACAGCTTGGACTCGCAAAAACATTTATGATTGATAACATTAGCTTCGAAGTGCCGGGACAACAGGGATTTCATGCTACGCAATTACTTGCGAATCCACGACCAGAAAACGGAGAGTTTACGCCATTGGTTTATCATATTGGTGGAACTGATAATGAAAACTTCACGGCAGAATGCCAAGGTAAAAATGTACGCATTGAAATTGGCAATCCTCCAAAGAAAGAACTTACAGGATATCCTGTGGGAGTTTTTGCGGAGTAATTTTAACTTTAAGTCCAGAAATTTTCTGGTGGGCGACAGAAGATTCGAACTTCTGACCTCTGTCGTGTGAGGACAGCGCTCTAACCAGCTGAGCTAGTCGCCCTAAATTTAACTAAATGTTACGCGTTGTGCTTTCATATCGTTGCTAACGCCGATGCTTTTGCCTGTTTTTTGCATAAGTATTTCAACAATTTCATGGCTTCCCTCAAAATAATTTATTGAGAACTTGGTTTTTTTGGTCCCGCCCCATGTTATTAAAAGCGGTTCAACATAAGACAATTGACCGACTGCAGCGTGCCCGACGCTTACCGGCCGCAGGAATTCTATTTTTTCTATTTCTTTATATGGAATGGTTTTCTTGCGCAGGACTTTGATGGTAATAGCGTCGTCAGTCATCACGACTTTCGCTTTCATCGCCATGTAGAAAAATATAAGAGAAACCGGAATCCCAATAATGCTGAAAATCAGGATTATTCCGCTTAGTATAAAGAGGATTTTGCCTTTGGGGAGGAGGGGGTAGGTTTTGGGCATGTGGTGGGTGGTTACTTTATATAAAAGGAAAACTTCGCTCGTCTCTGTGGCATCCGGCTCGCTTCCATGACAGGGAGCGCTCGCCGCATGCCGCAGGACTCGCTCGTTTTCTACTGGTGGGCGGTGAGGGATTCGAACTCTCGACCTCCTCGACGTCAACGAGGCGCTCTAACCAACTGAGCTAACCGCCCGTAAGTATGGTCATTATAATCATATTTTGCTTTTTTTGAAAATTTTGATTTTGACTTTTAATTTTTTGTTGTATACTAGCTTTATATGGCAGACCAATT
>JBBUCQ010000135.1:0-14173 GCA_038057715.1 Patescibacteria group bacterium
CTTTTCTTCGCAATTCTTTTATTTCCAGATTTTTTTCTTCCAATTCCAAATAAGTTAACTCAAGAAGATGCTCCGGCTTCCACATAGTTTCGGAATAATCGCGCTCTTTCGGTTGAATTGCCCGCCCAGCTTTTTGTGCGGATATTTTGGAAGCGACTGCGTTTGCCATAAAAATAAAAAGTTAAGAAATAAAATTTCCAATTTTCAATTTACAATAAATTTTTAATGTAATAATTTTCAAAATACAAGGACGAAAAAATAATCCAAAACGCGTTGTCTAAAACAAGAACGGGATTGATTTCAGATTTAGATAGCGCAAAGATACTTTGTATTTTTGCGTGTTGTAGAAATTTCCGACAACAAAAATCGCCTTGCTGAACAATGCAAAACATTACAGAGAATTACTTAATTAAACCTCAACCATTTTTTTTGCCGCCTCGGCAACATGTTCCGCCGCCAGCCCATACTTCCAAATCAATTCCCATGGATTTCCGGATTCGCCGAAAGTATCGTTCATACCTATCATTTTCATTTTTACGGGAATTCCGGCTTCGGCGATAATACCGGCAATCAAATTCCCAACTCCGCCTTTTTGGTGCTCTTCAATCGTAATAATTTTCCCGATTTCTTTTGCGGCCGCCATAATCGCATCCGCGTCAATCGGTTTTAAAGTATGCAAATTTATAACGCGCGTTTCAATCCCCCGCTCTTTTTTTAAAATAAAAGCCGCCCGAAGCGCTTCCGGAACCATCGGCCCGCACGCAATAATACAAACGCTCTCGCCTTCCGATTTATATTTATCGGAAACAATACATTCAAAAGCATCAATAAAATTTTCGGCCTCATGTCTAAATCTATAAATATTCGCTTTGCCGAGTATGAAAGGAGTGTTTTGTGTAGTAACAATCGGCGTTGCCTCGCGCGCAAAACGAACTGCGCAAGGTCCAACTTGCCTTAAAACAACTTCTTCGGTCGCTTTATCGGCCTCAATGGAATCAGCCGGAACAACAACCTTCATATTCGGCAAAATCGTCAGCAAAGTTAAATCTTCAAGAGCTTGATGGGTTGCACCATCCGGTCCGACCGAAATCCCGCCATGCCCAACAGCGATTTTTACATTTAGATTTCCATAACAAATGGTTGTGCGAAGCTGATCCCAATTTCTGCCCGTAACAAAAACTCCGTAACTTCCGATAACCGGAATTTTCCCCTCTTTCGCGAGCCCAGCCGCAACAACCGTCATATTTTGCTCCGCAATCCCCATGCTCAAAAATCTATTCTTTCTCTCCGGATTATTTTTGCAAAAATCATAAATGCAAATTGAACTTGAAATATCGGCGCCGAGACAAACAATTCGCTCATCGCTTCCGATCCTCGCCAAGGAAGCTCCAAACCCCGCTCGCGTAGGCGACATTTTTACTTTCATATTTTCGCCACTGTTCCACCAATACGGCCGCTCATCCGCCGGAATTAAATTCCCATATTTTTTCGCTATATTTTCCCGCACCGCTCCGGCTTCTTTAATTAAATCCTCCGTTAACAATTCTTCATGCCCCAATTCTTTCAAAGCAATTTTTAATTCTTCAAGTTTCGGGGACTTTCCGTGCCAATCAACAACTCCTTCCATAAAAGAAACGCCCTTACCTTTTAAAGTTCGCGCAACAATCATGGTCGGTTTACCTTTAATTTTTTTAGCTTCTTCAAAAGCAGCTAAAAGTGCATCAATATTATGCCCATCAATATCAATCACATGCCAACCAAAAGCGCGATATTTATCGGTAATCGGCTCAATATTCATAACTTCGCAAGTTTTCCCGTCAATCTGCAAACCGTTAACATCCAAAATCGCGCAAAGATTATCCAATTTGTAATGCGCCGCAGACATATAAGCCTCCCAAACGCTTCCTTCCTGCTGTTCTCCATCGCTTGTAATGCAGTAAATACGATGCGATTCACCGTTTAATTTAGCGGCAAGAGCGGAACCGACGGCAACTCCCATTCCCTGACCAAGCGAACCTCCGCTCATTTCAATCCCCGGAAGTTTAAGCCAATCAGGATGCCCCTGAAACGGTGTTCCTATAGCGCGTAAACCGATTAAAAAATCTTTAATCGGAAAATATCCCGCCATTCCGAGAGCGGCATATTGGGCAGGACACTTATGCTGACATGAAACAAAAAGCCTGTCGCGACCAGCCCAAAACGAATCGGCCGGATCATGCTTTAAAATACTGTTATATAAAACGGTTTCTATATCTATTACGGAAAGACTGCCGCCGGAATGACCTGAACCGGCAAAATGAAGCGCAATCAAAATATATGCGCGGGCGAGATTTGCTTTTTCTTTCATAGCCTCTTCCGTAGGCTTGGATTGCGATTTTATAGCCATAATTTTGCGCTGGCGTTTTTGCCTTTTGCGGTCAACATAATACTACAAAAACCCAAAACCCAAAATCCAAATTAAACAGACGTTTTTGTCCCTCCTATTATCAATTGTTTATTGTCAAAATCATCAGGATCATCATAAATAGTTTTATAACCCAAATCCTGAAATTTTTTATTCAGGCGGCCGCGCATTTCAGAATCCATCGGCTCTATCCCCTCAACATTATTCGGTTTATAGCCATGCAATCTGACTACAAATAAACTTGGCGGCAGAATTTCTGCAATTTCTTCCGGCACGCAATGGGATTTACTCGTCAATGTAAAAGTAAGAGTTGCTTTGCGCCGCGACGGATGCGTATTCAACCACTGCTCGCCGAATTGATGCAGTTCTTTAAAAGACATTAATTTTCTGTTGCTGGCAGCCTGTCTTATTTCCTCGTCCGTTGAATAAAGAGAAATTTGAAAAACAACACCCTGCGTATAATGCCGCATAAAATTCATAATCCAATCCAAATTTTCTCTGACTATTTCAGCATCCGGCATAACGCTGGAAATTTTTATTTTCAGCGGGAGATAAGCTGTTACTGCACGGATAATATCAATACAATTAGGATTAAATAAAATCTCGCCGCCGTCAGTAAAATTTATTTTATTAACTCCATTCAAAGGCGTCCCTGCTTGTTCCCCTGTCCTCTGCAAAATTTTAATTTGTTCCAACACCTCATTCGGCATTAAATCTCTTTTAAATTTTCCGCAACCGCAAAATACACATCCGATTCTACAGCCGATTTGCGATGAAATTTCAAAAATATTGCGAGATCCGTTACTGTACCATGTACATGTGACACGATGGGTCTCTTCAGCATCTCCTGGTCTCAAAATCGCCGCTATGGATTGTTTTCCTGTTTGCGCATCAAAACTATGCGCAATTTTTAATATATCCAAATTGTCAGATTCTAAATTGTTCATAATATTTTTTTCTTAAAGAATTAATACCCTCTACAACTTCTCGGAAACCCGAATCGGGCCAGCGCACATGCGAAAAACCGCAACCTCTGCAGCGGTCTGCATCGCCGGTTATGCAGTCTACGTTTGACGCTATAGCGGCATGCCATTTTTGTTCAAAATCTCCGTCCAAAATATTCCCAATTATTTTGTCAGAACCCCAGCAGAAATAAACATCACCATTAGGTCCGATTAACAAATCTTTAAATAAACTGTAACAACTGCCGCATATTTTTTCGCCTTTCAAATATTTTCGTATCAATTCTAATTTCGCAGGCGAAGTTATGTGCGCACCGCTTCTCGCGGCATCTATTAAATCATCAAAAACAGAATCAATATTCTGATGCGGGATTTCAATTATTCTACTGTCCCCATTGTTGCCAAGTCCCTGCAATTGTGCAGGATCAAAATCAACCAAAATATCTCCGAATAATTTGCTGAAACGAATCATTTCAATTAACAAATGAATATTGCTCCGCGTTACAGTCGTGTCTATTTCTACGCCGGATCCCCTGCCTCCGTTTCTATTTAAATCAACTAAAGCTAGTAAATTTCTGACAGTTTTTTCAAAAAATCCCTGTACTCCTCTAATTTTGTCGTGAGTTTCTGTATTTGGCGCATCAACAGACGCAACAAAATTATCAACTAACTGATTTGTCGCGTGTAATCTTTCATTTGAATCTTCAGCAAGCAACGTGGCATTCGTAATTATTTGCAATTTCATTCCGCATTTTTTTACTTCCTCCATAATTGCAACTATGTCTGCATGCAAATACGGCTCGCCTCCCCACAAAGTTACCCACCGAAACTCTTTGTCTCTAAGAGCATGAATAATATCGCTTATTTTTCGAAATGGCGGGTCCAATAATTTTCGCTGTTTCCAAATATCGCACATTTCGCATCTACCGTTGCATCTGTGCGTAATTTGCAAATAAGCGTCGTACGGAATGTCATTTTTTACAGCACGATCCATATAAATCGCCAAACGTTCCAATGATTGAGACTGATTTGTTGCGTCCATATAAAAAATTAAGAAATACAAAAAAAGCCGTTCCCTCCTCGGAAAACGGCCTAAGAATTTTAAAAATCGTTAAAGCGGTTTATCCGAAGAGTTTATTGAATAAATTGCGCTTCTTAGAAGAAAAATTCAAAACTGGATTTATAAATTGGTTAAACATAAATTCTGACCTATTATACTGTATATAACGATATTGTCAAGAAATTGTTACACTTTTACTTTTTAACCTGTTGTTTAACCGCCTCACCTACTTCATTCAAAATTCGTTCAATCTCTTTAATCCCCTCCTCCTCAATATCCGCACCGGTTGATAATTTTTCTTCAATTTTAGCAATAACTGTAGTTTTCAAATATCCTAAAACTTTTTGTCTCCAGCCAAATTCACGAAAGGTATCAGCGCCGGCGACCATTGCTACTTTTACGGCGAACAAAAGGGCATCTGTATCCGGATTTGATTTAAGAATGGTTTCTATAAAGCCTTCCATATGGGCATGAATCGCTTTTACCGGGGCGGCAATTTCTCTTGTTAGTTCTTCTAATTCTTCGTCCTGTTTTTTTCTTAAAGCTTTGAGCTCATCTGCGTTTAAAGAAAATTCTTGAAGATTTTTAGCGCCACAATTCCTTTCATGCCCATTCACGCCGCCACAACAGTCATTAATGACTGTACCTGAACCTGGGAATACCCTACATCTTGAAGGAACTGATACAGCCCTTGTTCCCCTTTTCGGATCATCTATAACCTTTTTTCTTTCTTGAAATTGATCTTGTAACCTTCCGAAGAAGGCTCTTAGAGTACAAATATATCCTTCTATATCGTTACAATCATCTCTAAATTCTCTATAGTTACAACCTTCTCTAAATTTCCCAATTTTAATGGTATAAATATCCGATCTTCTTGAAGAGCCGCGAGGGCGTTTGTCAGCCCATTCCGCAAAATTTGCTCCATCAATAAATGAATCTTTTAATCGTTTCTTTTCCCTTCCCCTTTCTTCAACGGCCTCTGCCTCCTTTTGTTTCTTACGAAGAGCTACCTGTTGCTCGCGCAATTCCTCTCTTCTCACCCGAGCCATTTCTGTCAGTTCCAACACTCTGGCATGCAATTCTGCAAGATCGGTGCCTGGTTGTTCGGCAGGTTTTTCCATTGTAAAAAATTATTAAATAATAAAGCACATCAAGCGTAGAACTTGCTTTCGTTTTATACAAGCGATAAACGACCAATCCGAGGCGCCTTGATTTTCAAAAAATAACAGGCTATAATTAACTTTGTTAAAAATAATTTACAACACAACCGTATGGAACGTGTCGTTGAAATACTCCAAAATCTTGGACTGAAAAAGAAAGAATGCAATGTATTTTTGTGCTCTCTTAGACTTGGACAACAACCGGCGAGCGTAATAGCAAGGACGCTTAAACTTAATAGAGTTACCGCTTATGTAATACTAAAAAGACTTATTCAAAAAGGGCTTATACGTTCATACACAAAAAAGGGAGTCCAGTTTTTTTCCGCTCTTTCACCGCAAGAATTGGTTGATTATGCTGACCGAAAATCCGCAGAATGGAAAAATACGAGCAATAAAATTTCAAATCTATTGCCGGAATTGCTTCAGATCGCTCCAATGAGCGCAAATCTGCCTAAGATGCGTTTTTATGAAGGGGTAGAGGGCGTAAAAGAAGTTTATTCGGATACATTGAAAAATACATCCGAGATATTGGGATTCTTAACCGTTGAACATATACCTCAAGAATTAAAAAGATATTTTGTTGATTACTACACTCCAAAGAGAAAAAAGAAGGGCATACCTTGCCGCCTGATACTTGTTGATTGCGAAAAATCGCGGCGCTACCACAAACTGGACAAACAAAATTTGAGAAAAACCTATCTTCTACCAAAGAATTGTTTGCCGTTTGAAATAGAAATTTCAATTTATGGAGAAGATCGCATTGCTCTTATTTCTTTTACAGAAACCGATTTGAGCGCAGTTATTATTCAAAGTCTTGCAATACATAACACTTTGAAGTCCTTATATTTATTTTGCGAGACAATGGCAAAAAAATAGACTTCAGAGCCCATATTTCCCAAACCCTTAAGCGCTCGCCAAATAGGCTTTTTTATGGTAAAATAAGCGGATGGCAATAGAACACAAACAAAAAACAAAACACGAGGCGCATTTGGAAAATTTGCGCTATGCCACAAAAGTCGCACGCAACAGTCTTTTTATTTTAATCGGTCTGACTGCGGTAAAGGCATTTGGAGGTTATGTAACAAACATAGTTGCTCTTATCGGCGATGCTGTGGGCAGTTTTTCGGATATTATCGCCGCATCAGCTATTTTTATCGGACTTAAATTATCCACAAAACATGCGAGTAAAACTTTTAAATACGGTTATCACAAAATAGAAACTTTTATTTCGCTTTTAATTTCAATTTTGATTTTGTATGCGGGCATCAAAATTTTCGCGGAAAGTATTGACCGCTTTTTTGTCAGCGCAGAAACAACAGCGCACGTTCTCGGCGTTGTTACTGCGTCTATTTCAATCGTTGTTTCTCTTTTTACGTATTTTTATCACGGCAAAATCGGCGAGCTTATAAATTCAAAAGCAATGATGGCCAGCGCAGAGGACAAACGGAATGACGCGGTGGTCTCTCTCGGAGTTTTGGGAAGCGTTATCGCGGATCAATTCAGAGTTCCTTATGTTGAAGCGGTAATAGGTGTCGCGATTTCCATTTTAATTATATGGACAGGCGTTAAATACGGGAAAGAAGCGCTCTTTTATTTATTGGATTATTGGGATGAACCGGAAGTTACGGAAAAAATCAGGAAAATTCTGCAAAAATCAAAAATTGTGACTCATGTAAAAAATATTCGCCTTCGCCATGCGGGAACTTATATTTTCGGGGAAGCGTTTTTGGAAATAAATCCGTTTACCGACAGCAAAGACCTGCGCGATGAAATACACAGGCTGGATAAAGACGTGGAACAAAATGTTGAACATCTCGGCGACATTGTGCTTTATATTGATCCTCCAAAACCGACGCTTGTGCGCGTTGCAATTCCGATTACGCAGGATAACGGCTTAAAATCCATTATTGCGGAAAATCCGTCCGAAACTTTCCGATTTTTCTTTGTTGAAATACGGGGAAACGGCATACAGAAATTTTGGAGTACGCCGGAAATTTTTTCAGTGGAAAAGCCCGCCGAAATGGCGAATTTTTTAAAAATCAAACACGCGAATATTTTGATTTCCAGCATGATAAAGCCGATTCTTTATTACAACTTGCGATTGAATAATATTAAAGTCTATCCGCACTTTTTGGATGTGAAGGATGTGGAGAATACGGTGAAATTGTTGCTGTTGGATATTTAAGGCGACGGTAGTACGTTGATATTAAATGATTTTTGATACGGCAAAGTATATTCCAACATAATGTGCTTTATTTTGCTTGGACGGCGTTTTATATGAACCTCTTAATCTGCGCTGAATTTCGCCGGTTTGTAAAATTTTACGCGGGCGATGATATGCAAAATCAGCAAAGTATATTTCAACACAATGTGCTTCACGCCCTTCGCGCGGGGTTTTGTGTTTTTGGCTTATTTAAGCCATAAAACGGTGGTTGTTTCGCCACTTTTGACGGGTTTTTTCAAGTCAAAATAATTGATTTTTGGGGTGGGAAAAGTAGTATGTATCTATAGAGATACTCATATTATTTAATTTATAGAATTTTATGCAAAGTTCAAATATTTCGTTCAAAATGCGGCAAGCTAATTCTGTGCAAAATCCGGATACTTCATTGCGAGCGCGACAGGCTGATACGATTCCAAACCCAACCAAGCCAATTCCTCAATCCATGCAATTCGCATCCTCTCTGTCCGACAAAGAACTTTATAGAAAATGCCAATACTATGGGACAGCGGCGCGGATGTGGCGACAAAAATTTATCGGACTTTTGCCGGAAGTAAATAAAAGGCGGCTATATGAGAAAAAAGGTTTTAATACTATTTTTGAATTTGCATTTAAACTTTGCGGGCTTTCGGATAAACAGGTTCGTTTGGCTCTAAATCTGCGCGAAAGAGTTGAAGATAAGCCGGCTCTTAAAAAGATGTTGGAAAATGGTGAGATTAGCATAAATAAATTAGCGAGGGTTGTTTCCATCGCCACTCCGGAGAACGAGGAAGAATTGGCGGAAAAATTGAGAATTTTGCCGAAAAGCGCACTGGAAACTTTGGTGCGGGATGAGAAATTATTGCGAAATCGGGATTCAATACAACGGGTTGATGGGCATGACGATGGCTCGCAGAAGCCACTTTTCGGGGCTAAAAGTCTGCCCGGGCATGACTTAAACTTCGAAATTGCCGATGACATTAAAGAACAATTTAACGAATTAAATTCAAAAGGAATTGATGTAAATGAACTTTTGCGCGAAATGTTGAAACAAAGACAAGAGAAAATTGCAGAGGAAAAAGAAGAGATCGCAAAAACAATTCAACAGACGACCTCGCATTATATTTCAACCAGAATCCAGGGAGTTCTTAAAGAAGAACACGGCAAAAAATGTTCAATCTCCACATGTCAAAAACCGGCAACGGTAATTCACCACACTCAAAGGTTTGGTCTAAGCAGAAACCATGATCCCCGATTTCTCGCACCGCTATGCCGAGAACACCACATTATCGCGCATAGCGTTGATATTAAATATCATAGGGCAAGAGAATTCAAAATTCACGAACAATAACTTTACTGTATAATATATATATGGGAATTGATGAAAAAGAATCTACTCCGCAGGAAGTTGCGGATGCATGCCGAGAAGCGCTGAATATGGACAGTGAAGTTTGCGATGAAATAGCTGAACAGCCGACTCTTGAAGACGCTTTGGGCTTGGCATTTACTGCATTAACGGAAGCCGGCGAAGATCCGGAATCTTTTCTCAAAGAAAAGGGAATTCTAGAATAATAATTCCTAAAACCTTCTCGGCGGACCGCTTCTTCTCGGCGGACGTTTTGTGATATCCGGAGTTGCGGTCATTCCTGGCGGAAGAGGCATAGTTGCTTTGCGCGATAAATTACATCTGCCTTGATCGTCTATTTCAACCAATTTTACTTTCACCATATCGCCGATCTTAACAACATCCTCTACTTTATTTACGCGGACGTGATCCAACTGCGAGATATGCACCAAACCGTCTTTGCCCGGCGCAAATTCAACAAATGCTCCGAACTCCATAATACGCACCACTTTCCCTTCAAACACATCTCCGACTTTCGGAACGTACGTAATCCGTTTTATCCAATCTTCCGCAAGTTTTCCTTTTTCTTGATTCGGCGCAGTAATCGTTACGAGACCATCCTGCTCAATATCAATTTCGCATCCCGTATCCGCTGTAATTTTCTGAATTGTCTCACCACCCTTACCGATAACCGAACGAATTTGATCGGTCAAAATCCTTACACTCATAATAAATGGCGCATGCGGAGACAGGTGATCGCGCGGAGCGGGAATAATCTCCAACATTTCTTTCAAAATCTGCGTTCTCGCTTTTTTCGCGCGGGCAAGAGCTTCACCCATAATCTCAATGGAAATTCCTTTTACCTTTATATCCATTTGCAAAGCGGTAATACCCTCGCTTGTACCGGCAACTTTAAAATCCATATCTCCGGCAAAATCTTCCAAACCTTGAATGTCAGTTAAAATTTTATAAATACCTTTTTTACCGTCAAAATCATCGGAAGTTATAAGACCCATGGCGATTCCGGCTACCGGACGCTTAATCGGCACTCCGGCATCCATTAAAGAAAGAGTAGAACCGCATACTGAAGCCATTGAACTTGAGCCGTTACAGCTCAAAACTTCTGACACAACTCTAATCGTATACGGGAATTGCTCTTTTTCAGGCAAAACCGAAATAAGCGCGCGTTCAGCCAAATCACCGTGACCAACTTCACGGCGGCTAGTTCCGCGCAACGGTTTCGCTTCGCCAACTGAAAATGGCGGAAAATTATAGTGATGCATGTAACGCTTAATTTCATCAACATCCATCGTATCTATTGTTTGCGCCGAACCCGGAGAGCCGAGAGTTGTTAAGCTTAAAGCTTGCGTTTCGCCTCTTTGGAACAATCCCGAACCGTGTGTTCGCGGAATAATTCCGACAGCGCCCGAAATAGATCTAATTTCGTCCAATTTTCTGCCATCTAAACGTTTTTCACTATCTAAAATATTTTTACGCATTAATTTTTCAATTCTATCGGTCAAAATTTCTTTTAATTCGCCTTCTCTCATTTCTTCCGCTTCAATTTGCTCTGCATATTTTTCAAACAATTTTTTCTCAAGCGCGTGCAGTTTCTCTTTGAATTCAGCTTTCGTCTTCCCTCTGGCATCTTCAATTTCTTTTTCGGAAATCGTATCTTCAACCGCTTTTCTAGCAATTGGATTTTCTTCACGCATTAAGTATTCAAGAGTCTTAACTCCCAGTTTTTTCACTAAATCCAGCTGGAGCTGGCAAAGCGTTTTAATATGTTTATGGGCAATTTCAAGCGCTTCCAATAAAATATCTTCAGAAACTTCTTTCGCAGCGGCTTCAACCATTGTAATGGCATCCAATGTTCCAGCTACAACCAAATCAAGTTTTCCATTTCTAGCCTGTTCATAAGTGGGATTAACAACAAAAATTTCTTTACTCCCTTCGCTATCGGCTACATAACCCATGCGAACAGCGGCAACAGGACCTTTAAAAGGCATTCCTGAAAGTAAAAGAGCGGCAGAAGCCGCAATAATTCCGATCGGACCCGGATCAACTTCCAAATCAGCGGAAAGAACGGTTCCTATCACCTGAACATCGTTCGTCATATTTTTCGGGAAAAGCGGACGGACAGGACGATCAATCAAACGCGCCGTTAGAACAGCATTATCGGACGGACGACCTTCTCTCTTAATAAAACGGCTTCCTTTTATTTTGCCCGAAGCATAAAAACGCTCTTCATAATCAACCATTAAAGGGAAAAAATCTATTCCTTCGCGGGAAGTTTCCGACATAACGGCCGTGGCAAGAATTTGCGTATCGCCAAGACTCGCAACAACAGCGCCATGAGCCTGATTCGCAAAAAGACCGGTAGAAAGAGATAAGACTCTGCCGGCTATATTAAGTTCTACGGTTGAAGGTTCCATTGGTTTCATAAAATAAAGAGTTAAATAAAATATAAGATATTAAACTCTCTTGGAACCAATGAATACGAGTGACAAGAATGTGCTCGACGTTAATTATTAACGACACGCATTTTCCTGTTACTTTTCTCCAAGATTCTAGAGAGAAGTTTATTTGCGTAAATTCAACTTTTCAAGGAGCCCCTCGTAATTTTTCTTATCCGAATTCTTAAGATAATTTAAAAGCTTGCGGCGTTTCCCAACCATCATAAGAAGACCTCTTCGCGAATGATTATCTTTCGGATGAGTTTCAAGATGCTTGCTCAACTCGCTGATCCGTTCCGTCAGCACGGCAACTTGAACTTGGTGTGAGCCGGTATCTTTTGGATGTAAAGAGTGTTTCCCTATAACTTTCTTTTTTTGTTCGCGTTTCATAAGTCCTTTAAATTCTACCAAAAAGAAAAAAAGCGCGCAAGTGCCATTTATAAAACCGTGTGCTAAAATGAATTCCGACTTTATGAATAGCCGGCATGTTATCGCAAAAGCGTGGGAATTCACACGTGAAAACAAACCTTTAATGTGGTGGTATGCCTTCATCCCTTCGGTACTGACAACTCTTATAGGGATTCTTTATCTTTTATACCAATTTTTCTCATTTAAACGATCCCCTCTTTTTGATAATGCGCCGCACAGTTTTATTGCGGACGTAATATCTACTACGGTTAATTTTTTGAGCAAAAATACAAATTTATTGGTTCCGGCGATTATAATAACTATTATAGTTTTAATTCTTTACGCGCTACTTCCCACGTTATGCCAAGGCGGACTTATACAAATCATCGCAAAAAAATATAAAAATGAAGAAGTAAAAACATCAGACGGCATTTCTTATGGGATGCTGGTTTTTCTGCCTCTGCTTGAATATCATTTATTAATAAAAAGTTTTTCAATCGTATCTCTATTCACCGAAGCCGGTTTTATTGTCCGCAATCTCGGTACGGATGCAGTAAAAACTTTACTGCCTATTTTTATACTGGCAACTATCGCGGGACTTATTCTTACTTTAATTTTTACATACTCGGAATTTTTCATAGTGCTTGGCAAAAAACCCGTATTAAAATCAATGGGTCGCAGTGCAAAATTAGTCATTCTTTCATGGCAACACACTCTTCTAATTGCGATATTGATGTTAATAATCAGCGTGCGCGTGATAATAAATATCATCGCGGTATTGCTCGTGCCGGCAATGATATTTTTCGCGACGGGACTCGCCGCAACTCTCACTATGGCGAATATCGGAATTGCGCTTGGAATTTTAATCGGACTTTTCGGACTTTTCGCCGCGTCTTATTTTACCGGAATATTAAATGTTTTTGCGAACGCCGTTTGGACTTTCACATTTTTGGAATTGATGAATGAAAAACGAACGCAAGAATTTTTCACGGAATAAAAAAATTTTAAATTATGTAAATAGATTTTATAAAAACACTTTACATTTTTTTATTAAATCACTATTATAAAATTAAATCTAAAAATAATTTGATTTTTATACGGAATTATTTTCTATTTTTATTTTCTAACCTAAAAATATGGCAAAGAAAAAGAAGGTTAAAAAAGTGGGGAAAGCCAAAAAATCAAAAAAATGTTGCGGAAAATGTTAATTCTAATTTTTATTTTTTAACCAACTCTATACCATGGCAAAGAAAAAGAAAAAAGTTGTGAAGAAGAAAAAAGTTGTGAAGAAGAAAAGAAAATAAATTTCTTCGGACAACAAAATAAAACCCCGCTTAGCGGGGTTTTATAAAATATATCCTATGGTGACCTCGAGAGGAATCGAACCTCTATCGCCGCGTTAGGAGTGCGGAGCTCTATCCTTTGAGCTACGAGGCCATATTTAGTCGTTTTACTATAACATTTTGCACAGATTTAAATAACTTTAAAAGATAACCGGCTCTAGTGATTCTCAAACGACACATACCATAAAGTAATTTACCCTCTTTTTTACCGGATAATACATGAATATACTTTATTTGCGATTTTGGCACATTGATCACTTTAGACCAAAACCTAATTGCTTTTACCGCATCTAAATCGCCATAAAGTCTAATACTAACAGTAATCCTGTCTTTGGATACGCCAAATGCTTTTAAACATAGAACAAAAGTTCTGATTAGATTTGGATCCGTATTGGATAAGCTAAAATCCCTTTTTGCCCCTTCTCCCCAATACAATGATGTTGCTATTAAAATTCTTTCAATCTTTGTCAAAGAATTCAATAGTCTTTCAGCCTCTTTTTGTGCATTATCCCAGTCCTCTAAATATTTTTTTTGTTCCACAATCTTTTCTCTTCTAAAATCTTATGGTACTTCTTGAAAATTTCTACATTCTTCACATGGTGCCAAACAGTTGTTTTAGGGATAGATAGCGTTTTTACAAGCTCATTCAAACTATATCCCCTTCTTCTCAATTGTTTTAACTTGCGTATTTTCGTAGAAGAATGCACTCTCACAAGCACATTGTACTAGAACCAACACTTAAAATCCACAACCAGTGGATGTTCTAATATCTTCCATCAGACCGCCTCCAAAATCTTAAACTCCGTCTGTTCTTGCGGCAAATTCGCCGGACTTT
>JBBUCQ010000136.1:0-3638 GCA_038057715.1 Patescibacteria group bacterium
TGGTAAAGGCGGGTTGATTTATCTTGTTTTGACATAACGAATGGTATTATACCAAATTAATTAATTGTTTCATTTTTCGGGATTATTGTATCATTTTGGTGCGATAATTTGTGTCTATAATCCAAAATGTCTCCGCAAATATCCGCGCACTTGCCGAATTACAGGACTGCCCGCTTTGCCGATATAATGGATAAATCTGCTTTTATCAAAACTTTCTATGAAGAAAACTTTTATAACGGAATCTTTAGTGAGGCCGTTTTTGTGGTCGCGCTCTATAAAAACATCTTCCGGCATACGCATATCTAATCTTGAAGAAATCGTCATTATTGTTACAACCGGCGATTTATTGAAATATTGTTCTTCTTGAATGACGATCGCCGGTCGCGTTTTTTTATATTCATGGCCTACGCTTGGATCAAAATTTGCCAAATATATATCTCCGAATTCTGCGGAAGTGATCATTTTTTATTAGGTAAAGACATGTAATAGGCCACTTCTTCTTTTGTCAGAAAATCATCGCCGAGCGCTTTGTTTAAATCCGCAAGCGATGCTTTTTCAAAATCTTCATCAGTAGCTTCTTCCGGTATTTGACCATTGTTAACCGGTTTTAATTCCGCAATCGGCTTGCTTTTATAAATAACAAGAAAAGACGTGCCCTTTTTAAGTTCGCTTCGCACAAACGGAAATTTTTCACGCAATTCTTTTACGGAAATGGCATTCATAATGTTTGAGGGCTTATTCTTTAAATTATGTTCATCTTAAGTTTAACATAATTTAAAAATAGACTCAAGCGCGTTTTTCATCTATCTTTATTTAGATGTCCCTTTCTGTAATTCTCCAGATCATCGCCGCCTGTACTTTTCTCGCCGCATTTCCTGCCGGAGCATGGGGTTACATTTTTTATAAAAAACAGCCGGAGGATCGCAAACACACTTTTTTGACATTTTTGGTGGGCGCGTTAGCCGTTTTTCCTCTGCTTCTTTATAAATATCTTTGGAAATATTTTCCGAGCATCAACATAATGGAATATTCAAAGAATTTTGAAAATGATCTCGTTGGCATTTCGGGTTTTGTGATGATTCCGGTAAGCGTGATTGTTATGTTTTTGTTTGTCGGTGTAATTGAAGAGGTGATGAAAATGTCTGCTGTACATGCGGTTGATGATAATAGAATCCGTCATATTGATGATGCGGTTATGTTCGCGATTTTGGCGGCGCTCGGGTTCGCGTTCACTGAAAATATTTTGTATTTTTATTTGATTTGGGCGAAGCAGGGGCCGGAAAATTTACTTATTCCGTTCTTATTTCGCTCTCTTTTTTCAACATTTGCGCATATTTTGTTTTCCGGGGTTTTTGGCTACTACTACGGCGTAGCGCACTTTGCAAAACCGCTTCTTCAGCAGGAATTACGAAACCGCCACCACACTTTTTGGGATTGGTATTACAGGGTTTTTAAATGGAAAACCGCGGAATTGTTTCATGAACAGCATATGTTAAAAGGGCTTACAATCGCAGTTGTTCTTCATGCGGTTTATAATGTTTTTCTTGAAATGAACTGGACTTTTATTATGGTGCCGTATCTCGTGATCGGATATTTGTACGTGTCGCATTTGTTCAAGATGAAGGAGAATCATAAGAGGCTGGATTTGCTTTTGGAGAGAGAGAGGAACCATTAGGGCTTGAAAAATAGATTTTAGTTTGCTAGAATTCCAAGCACGCTGTTTTAGCGTAAAAAACTTATGCATGATTCTATAATTGTTAAGGGCGCGCGGTTACATAACCTGAAGAACATAACAGTTGAGATTCCTCGCAATAAGATGACTGTAATTACCGGTTTATCCGGCAGCGGGAAATCGTCACTCGCTTTTGACACGATTTATGCGGAGGGTCAGCGCAGATATGTTGAGAGTTTATCCACTTATGCGCGGCAATTTTTGCAGTTGATGGAAAAGCCGGATGTTGATTCTATAGAGGGACTTTCACCAGCAATTTCAATTGACCAGAAAACGGCGCCGAGAAATCCGCGCTCAACGGTTGGGACGGTTACGGAAATTTATGATTTTTTACGTCTTCTCTTCGCAAAAATCGGGCATCCGCATTGTTATAAATGCGGGAAAGCGATTGCGCGGCAAACAGCTTCGCAAATAGTGGAAACCATTGCGGGTCTTCCGGAAGGGAGGCGAATTATTCTATTGGCTCCGCAGGTGCGCGATAGAAAAGGCAGTCATCAAAAAGTTTTTGAGAAAATTAAAAAGGCCGGATTTGTGCGCGTAAGAGTTGATGGTGAAATTTATCCGATTACGGACGCGCCGGGAGCTTCCGCAGGCGCTCCGGCGCTGGATGAAAACAAAAAACATTCAATTGAAATAGTTGTAGATCGTCTTGTTATTAAAGATTTTGATCGTCAGACGAAAAAACTTTCTTCGGGGCAGGAAATTGAATTGCCGAATCCTGCCCGCACGCGTTTAGCCGATTCCGTTGAGATTTGTTTGAGGCAAGGAGAAGGATTGATGATGGTGCTTGATCCCGATGAAAAAACCCCAAAAGTAGCCACTACTTTATTTTCGGAGAAATTCGCATGTCCGGATTGCAATGTGAGCATTCCCGAAATTTCTCCGAGGAGTTTTTCGTTCAATAGTCCTCATGGCGCATGTCCGACTTGCCACGGGCTCGGAACGAAACTTGAAATAGATTCGGAGCTTATTATGCCGAACCAATCGCTTACTCTCGCGGAAGGAGCGATTTTGCCGTGGTCTGCGACAACTTCGCATTTAAGCTGGTATAACAGAATTTTGGAGCGCGTTGCGAAAACGCACGGATTTTCCATGCATGCGCCCGTCAGCAAACTTTCCAAAGAAGCTTTGCAAATTATTTTATACGGCGACAGCGAAAGAGAATATAAAGTAGATTTTGGCGGACAGGACAGTTCGTTCAAAGGTACTTATTCAACCGCATTTGAGGGCGTAATTCCGAATTTGGAACGCAGATATCTTGAGACGGAATCCGATTATATACGTAAGAAAATTGAGCAATACATGAGGATTTTGGAATGTCCGGGCTGTCATGGCGATCGTCTGAAACCGGAAATTTTGGCTGTAAAGATAAACGGGATTTCGATTATCAATGTTACGAAATTTTCAGTAAACAAAGCGAAATTATTTTTTGCGAATCTTGAATTAAACGTAATGGAGCAAAAAATCGCGAAGATGATTTTGCAGGAAGTTTCAAACCGTTTGCAGTTTTTAGAGGATGTTGGTTTGAGTTATCTAACGCTTGATCGCGCCGCGAACACTCTTTCCGGAGGTGAAGCGCAGAGAATTCGTCTTGCGACGCAAATTGGGTCTAAACTTTCGGGCGTAATTTATGTTTTGGATGAGCCATCAATCGGTCTGCATCAAAATGATAATGAAAAATTGATAAGAACGCTTTACGGTCTTCGTGATATCGGAAATACCGTGATTGTTGTTGAGCATGATATAGATACCATGATGGCATCCGATTATATTTTGGATATCGGACCGGGAGCGGGAAAACACGGAGGGGAATTAATAGCGGCGGGAACGGCACAGGAAATAATGAAAAATGCAAATTCAGTGACCGGACAATATCTTGCCGGCATTAAAAAAATTCCGATTCCGA
>JBBUCQ010000136.1:3738-8817 GCA_038057715.1 Patescibacteria group bacterium
CATTTGGGTCAGTCGGCGACAACGCTTTCGGGAGGTGAAGCACAACGTGTAAAATTAGCGACGGAATTGAGTAAACGCGCAACCGGTCGCACGCTTTATGTTTTGGATGAGCCGACAACCGGTCTCCATTTTGATGATGTGAGAAAATTGCTTACCGTTTTACAGGAACTTGTTGAACGCGGGAATACGGTGCTTGTGATTGAGCATAATTTGGACGTAATAAAATCATCGGATTATATTGTTGATTTAGGCCCGGAAGGAGGGGATAAGGGCGGGGAAATTATCGCAAAAGGAACGCCGGAACAGGTTGCGAAAGAGAAAAAGTCGCTTACCGGACAGTGGCTGAAGAAGGTACTATGAGATGTCCGTTTATTCTTGACAGATTGAAATTCCTTTAATTTTTCCACAGCTTCGTTTTTAACTTCAGCGGCAGTTTTTCTTGCAATTTTGGTATGGGTTGGATATAATGAATCTGAACCTATCCAACCCACTATGCTTATAAACGAAAAATTAAAGAAGATTCTTGAAGAGAAACTGAAAAGGCTCAATAAACTGCGACCTATTTCCAAAACTCTTTTATTGAAATTAAAGGAGCGTTTTGATGTTGAAATGACTTATAACTCCAATGCAATAGAGGGCAATACTCTTACTTTAAAAGAAACATATTGGGTTATCCAGCAGGGAATTACCGTAAAAGGCAAATCGTTAAAAGACCATCTTGAAGCCAAAAATCACAAGGAAGCATTGGATTTTCTTTACGATATGATTGAGCATGATAAAAAATTCACTTTTTCGGAACATCTAATTAAACAAATTCATTCATTGATCATACAAGATATTGATAAAAATATAGCGGGCAAATATAGAAATATAGATGTATTTATTGCCGGTACAGAGCACGTTCCTCCATCTGCGCTGGATGTTTCTTTTAGAATGAAAGAACTGGCGGATTGGGCGCGTAAAAATCATAATAAAATGTATATTGTGGAATTTTCCGCCATTTTTCACCACAAATTCGTACACATTCACCCGTTTCAAGACGGCAATGGTAGAACAGCCAGATTACTAATGAATATATTTTTGATGCAATACGGATTTCCAATTGCAATAATCCAAAAAAACGACAGGCAAAAATATTATAGAGTTTTAGAAATGGCTGATAATGGGAATTATAAGCCATTGGTTTTGTTTGTAACTCAAGCTGTTTTGCGCTCTTTAAATATTTATCTGGACGTATTAACTCCCACCAAAGATAAAGAAAAATTAATCAGTTTGGCTGAAGCGGCAAAATATTGTTCATATTCCCAAGCGTATTTGGGAAAATTGGCAAAGGAAGGAAAATTAGAAGCCATTAAGCCAAAAAGAAACTGGATGACAACAAAAGAAGCGGTTATGAGGTATGTCAAAGAACGAAAAACTTAAATCCCCAGCCTATTTTTTTGAAATTCTTTCAGTTTGCAAAGTTTATCTTGTTATATTATACTGTACATATATGTACAGTATAAAGAAACGAAGTGATTATGTCGCGGTTTTAATGCGCCAGAAAGAGCAGGTGTTTCACACGCAAGACCTCGCTGTGCTTTGGGGTATTTCCAATAAAAATAATCTTCATACCGTCATTAAAAGATATTGTAAGAAAGGTATTCTTCACAGAATTTATAAGGGTATGTATTCAACCGTTCCTCTCAATGAAATTCATCCGTGGAAATTGGGCGCGAAAGCTTTGCATGATTATTGTTACATAAGCGCTGAAACCATATTGCAGAAAGAAGGTTTTATAAATGCAGCGGTTCGTGATATCACTTTTGTCAGTAATAAATCCAGAGTATTTTGTATAGGCTCCAATTTTTATAGAAGCCGTAAATTACAAGAAAGATTTTTATTTAATCCCGCCGGAATCACAGAGGAAAATTCCGTAAAAATAGCAACGCCGGAGCGCGCCATAGCCGACATGCTTTATTTTAATCCTCGCGCGAATTTTGACAGACCTGTAGATTGGGAAAAAGTGAAACGCATCCAGCAAGCTATCGGATACCCTTTAACAAAAGACAGATATGTTCATTCCTAACACACAAGATATTTTGCATAAAGTTTGGCTTTACCGTTTACTTGTTGAGATTGCCGACGATATGGATTTGGCGCGGCAACTTTGCTTTAAAGGAGGAACATGCGCGGCAATGCTGGGATATATAAATCGTTTTTCGGTTGATTTGGATTTTGATTTTCTTGGAAGAAGGGATGACATTCCTTTGATGCGCAAAAAGATAGAAACGCACGCGCAGGAATTGGATTTGGAAATAAAAGATTACAGCAAAACCGGCATACAATATTTTTTTCGCTATGACGCGCCAAAAGAAAAAAGAAATACTATAAAACTGGACGTTGCATTTCCAGTTCCGAAACAAAACACATATGCGTCAGCGTATTTTTCCGATATTGACCGTACAATGCGCTGTCAAACAATAGAGACTATGTTTGCGAATAAACTTGTTTCGGTTATTGATCGTTATGAAAAATATAAATCAGTGGCAGGACGCGATCTGTATGACATACATCAATTTTTTCTCCACGATTTTCCATATAGACCGGAAATTATTGAAGAGCGCCGCGGCGTATCTGCGCCGGCATTTATTAAACAGCTTATTGATTTTATTCCTCTGCATTTTACGGAAACCGTAATAACGCAGGATCTTAATATGCTGTTGCCGCAAAATGAATTTCGGAAAATACGAAAAATATTGATTAGTGAGACGGTAAGTTTGCTAAAAAATCAGCTTTAAATTCCGAGCCTCGTTTTCTGAAATTCCTTTAGTTTCTCAACAGCTTCTTTTTCAACTTCAGCGACGGTTTTTCCGTGCACCTTAAATCCCGCCGCTTGCATGTGGCCGCCGCCTCCGAAAAGTCCGGCTAATTTGCTGGCATCAATCGCTGGAGTAAGTGTCCGGATGCTTCCGGAAATTTCTCCGCCGTCTTTTTCTTTTAATAATAAAATTATTTCCGTATTCGGTGCGTTGCTCATCAATTCGTCAACAACACCTTCCGTGTCATCCGGCACTCCTCCGATTTCCGCAAAATCTTTCGTAGTTAAAACCGACCATACCAACCTATGCTTTTCGTCATATTGAAGTTTCGTAAGAGTTCGTCCCCACAAACGTAAAGTCGCCAATTTTTTAGTTTTATAAATATTTTTAATAATTTCTTGCTGGCGCGCGCCGTAGCCTATTAGTTGAGCAGATACAGCAAACGCCTGCGGAGTGGTATTCGGATTTTGAAAACTGTTTGTGTCCGTGATCAATCCAGCGAGAAGCAAAGTCGCAATATCGGCGTCCATTAAATTCGCCCCGAGCGCTTCAATAAGCGGTAAAATGATCATAGTCGTTGAAGCCGCCATCGCGTCCACCAAATTTATTTTCCCAAAAGTTCCATTGCTTATGTGATGATCAATATTTATCACAGGCACGAGATAACTTAATTCCGTAAAATTTTCTTGCAGTTTTCCGAGCTGGGAAATGTCAGCGGTATCAACAACAACAACGCAATCATACGGAACCGGTCCGCGTGAAAAAGAAATATTGTCGCGCGAAATAGAGCCTTCCTTCGGCGTAATAATGATATTTAATTTATTATTTTGAATTTCATGTTTGATGTCCGGCGCCGCACTGCCGCGAAAATCAACGGTAACAACCATGTCCCGCAAAAAATCCATTTCATGCGTGATTGCGGAAATCTGCGGCAGAAAATTATAAGTTTCGGAAATATTTTCTTCGGCGGTTACGACGGTTGCTTGTATCCCAAGTTTTTTAAGAGTCAAATAAAGAGCGAGGGCGGAACCCAAACTATCCCCGTCAATCGGCGATGACGGCAGGATCAATACGTTTTTTGATCTTTTTATAAGGTTGATTGTATCTGTTTGTGCTTGCATCATATAATTATAAAACATTTTAGCCAATTAGTCAATCCTCATCGTGCATAACTTCTCTTAAGCTCCATATTGCTTCCAGTAATCCCGCATAAGCACTATAAGGTTCTCCACGATTGCGAAGCGCACGGGCAACCTCTTCAATATATTTGGTTAAGAATTCGTCCGCTTCTTTCAGCCCCAATGATTCCAAAAAAGGACTGATATCTTTAGATATGAGAAATTGTCTTAACTCCGCCATATATTGCCGTAATAAATCTTCCGAGAGTTCAGATGTCGGATCCAATAAAGTAAGTCTTAAAGTGGCCAGTTTATTGCCTACGGCCTGCGCATTTAGCGATTGTATTCTTTGTAAATCCGTACCCATTGCTTGGGCTGTGCGATCGGGACAGGTAAGTTTGTCTTCTTCTCTTTGTTCATTGCGTTGATCGTAAGCCGATGATGCGGTTCGCGAACATTTGAAAGAAGCGTCTGTATCGTGAGGTAACGTTCCGCATTGTTTTTTCATGTTATCCCAATGTGGTTGCAGGCAGGAGATTTTGCCTTCTTCATCCGTCCATGAGATGCTCTCGCACGCCTCCGATCCTTGTATTTGTAATGGTTTTTCGCATTTTTCGCGAGGCGTTTCGCAATCACCAAGGTCAGCATACAATTGTTTACTGCCTGTCATCAGAGCCCTTAAATCTTCATCTGAACATCTGCTTACAATGTAGTCGTTTAAAAAACCGGCCGTCCTTGTATCCCCTTGCTCTATGGCCTTTGTCAAAATATTAAGTAATTGAATTTCACTCATGCCGCATGCCCGACCCATACGTTGAAGGAAGCCATGAGCACCTTCCAGAGGGTTTGTGGCGTTCGGCATAAGATTTTCCGCCGCTCTAAATGCGTCTTGTATTGCTCCCGGTTCGTCATAGGTCACACTATCTTTTATTTCCTGACAGGCTTCTTCCAGAGTTGGTTGATCGTCGTCGGATAAAATAAGAGAGGAGTCGGGTTCATCCGCTTGAACTGTGTCTCTTCGAGGTTGATGTTTGGGCTTGTGCACGGATGCGTCTTTAGCATGTGCAGGTTCGTCTGTTTGTGGTTTATCATCCAGTTTATCACCATCCATGCAGGCATGTACACGCAGTGATATAAAGGCCATTGCGGCTAAAACAAGG
>JBBUCQ010000137.1:0-12880 GCA_038057715.1 Patescibacteria group bacterium
AATAAGCAGAAAACTTGGTCTTCGCCATATTCTTCATTAAATGCAAGATATGGACTGCCGCCTAATTTTGCACATTTTTCATTTGCTGTTTTATAGACCTCATTTATTTCCATAAAACAAACATTGTCATTAAGTTCTTTTTCTGTACATCCACCGCCACCAAACGAGCAAGATAACTGGTATTTGCCATATAGGTCACTAAAAGCAAGATGCGGAGCGCCATTTAATTTTTCGCATTGCGTTTTGGCATATTGTTGATCTGGTGTAAACCACATGTTTGAGTATTTTTCTTTACAGGCGTTAACGTATTCCGATTTGCCTTTTAATAAATTTTTAACTAGATCGGCGTATCCATTTTTATCTTGATAGTTTTTAAACATTTTGCATCGCAGTTCTGTTATTGTAGGCAATTTGCCTTTTTCTCCGCCGCGAAGAGAACCCTTAAATAAATCAGTATTTGTCGCTAATACCGTTCCGGTAATAATCAAAACAGCAACAATGCTACCGATTAACCACTTTGATTTATTTTTCATATTTGTTTTTGTTAAGTTATAAAAATTTTGTTTTTCGGTTCCCTTTGATGGGATCGACCCATTCCCATCAGCATTTTAACGCTACCTATATTTTACCATACCCCCCCCCGTTGTCAAGTTTAATCTGTTAATCAATCAAATTTTCTGTGTCTCATCACTGCTTCGTCCACCAATCTTTTCGCATCCCACCAAACCGGTTCTGTCAGAATTTTCCATTTGTCTGTAGTTTGTTCTTCATTATCTATCAAGCCATGATGCGCAAGCCTTTCATGCGCAAGGCAGAGAGGAATAATGTGATCCGGATCATGAATATTTTTTAGCGCCCATCGTTGCGTATGATGCAAAATTTTATATGGCTTTGTACACCCCGGATAACCACAAAGACCGCCTGTTTTTTCCACAGCGAAATGTTTGATTTTCTTGGGGATATGTATTGATTTAGTTTCTACGGGCGCCGGTTTTTGGCCCAGGCCACCCTCTCTGGCTTCGCCATTCACCTTGTCTTTTTCCAGTTTTTGTTTGCGTAATTCCAAAAATTCTTTCATCAATTCATTCCATTCTTTGTCGCCTTTTAATTTTTCCAGTTCTGCAATGATTTTTGGTTCAAGCGATATTATAATTGCTCGGCGTTCCGGAGGATTTTCAGATTGAATTTCCTCCCTAGGGAGAATTTCTAATCTGTTATCATTGTCATTTTGATTTTTGTCGCTGAATTGTTTTTTATATTCTCGCACATAAACCTCCAGTGTATTTTTACTCATTTCGCGTGCCTTATTTGCCCAAAAATTTGCGGTTTCTTGTGTTGCTATTGTCGCTACAGGTCGTACGCTTTGGATTCCTTTTTCTTCAATAACTTTTTTTAATTCCGGTTTATCTTCAACGTGCTTTAAAACGCGCAATGCTTCGTCTACGCTGGGTCGGCTCATTCCTGCTAGTTTTGCCGCATATTCATATAGGCTGTTAAACCTGCGCTTTTTCCAAATTTGTTTTCTTTCAATTTCAGGCAATAAAAGTACGCATTTTCTCGTCCACTCTTTTGCATTCCTGCCATAGTGTACAAACTGTTCGTGGATTATTTTGTCTGCGGTGTCCCGACTTGGCGGGATAATCTTTTGAGGAGATTTTATTACATTATTTTGTGTCATAAATTCTTGTTAAGACAATATATGTTTTCGCTCATATTATTGCATTGCCAAAGCAAAAAATCCACTTTTTCGGCTGGCTGATTTTAAAAAATATTTTAAAGTCAGTTCAAAACTTTGCCGTATTTTTCGCCGCGGCAGACATTTAAATTTTCGCCCTAATTTTTTTATTTATCACTCTTCTCCAAACATCTCCATAACTTTCTTCGCCAAATTTTCCGGTGGCGCGACCGGTTTTTCCTCTTTCTTCTGCTGTTTTTGTCCCCGCATTGAGGAGTCGGATGGCGCAAAATCCGCCTTTGCGGTTTGTAAAACGAGTTCGCACGACACGGTCATCTTTTTTCCGAACACATGTTCAATGGCTTTTTCAATTTTAGAGCGGCTTTCAATTAAATTAACTTTATCAAAGTGAAATTTTGCATTAAAAACCAGTTTAATGTTTCCCGCCCCGCTAGGCGGGGCCGTATTCTCTTCTATTATCTTCGCTTCTCCAAGAGAGCGTTTTAAAGATGGAGGAGAAATATGTTCAAGCACCCGCGGCCAGTTTTTGGCCATATCTCCGCTCGCATAGCCTTCCATTTCAAATTCTTTTTTTAAAGTCTGCGCTGTTTTTGTTTCCTCTTGCGTTGATTGTTCGTCCGCTTGGATGGCGGGAAGTTCTTTTTCGGCCGGTTCGGTTTCCGCTATTTTGACCGTTGAATCTTTTGAAATTCCGCTTGCTCCGCAAATTTTAATGACCGCAATTTCCAAAGGTAACTGCGGGATTACGGTATTCCTCAACATATCCCTCGCTTCTCCGAAAATTTCTATCATTGTAAGCCATGCTTCCGTTCCCGGTTGTCCCTGTTGTATGCCGGTTACCAATTTATCGCGCAGACATTCCAATATTTCGCGCGTAAAAGTATTGAGATCATAACCTTCATTATGCACTTCATTTATAATATGTATCGCTTTTGCTGTTTCTTTTTTCGCAAGTATGTCCAGAATAGTTTCAATTGTTTGATGACCCGTTATTCCGAGATGACTGCGGATATGATCCGCGAGAAGGCTGTTATCAATCGTCATTTGTTCCATAAGTCCTATTGCATCGCGCATACTTCCTTCAACATGCCGTGCAATAAGCTCAATAGCCGCGTCTTCAGCTTTAATTCCTTCCATTTGGGCTATGTAATTCAGCCTTGTCATTATTGTTCTCACGTCTATGCGTTTAAAATCAAAATGCTGGCAACGCGAGATGATGGTTTCAGGGATTTTATGGAGTTCAGTCGTGCATAATATGAAAAATACGTTTTCAGGCGGTTCTTCCAAAGTTTTTAAAAGAGCATTAAAGGCTTCTTTCGTAAGCATGTGAACTTCATCAATAATGTATGTTTTTGTTTTTGAGCGTGTCGGCGCAAACTGAATTTTTTCTTTAAGATCACGTATTTCGTCAATTCCGCGATTGCTCGCGGCATCTATTTCTATTACATCAATTAGAGAGCCTTCGGAAATGGATTTGCAGAAATCACACTCATCGCAAGGTTCTCCTTCGTTCCCTTTTTTCTCGCAGTTTAACGCTTTTGCAATCAGACGCGCAGTCGAAGTTTTCCCGGTTCCGCGCGGTCCCGCAAAAAGATAAGCATGAGTCAGCGTTCCTTTTAAAATTTCATGCAAAATAGTCTCTCGTATATGATCCTGTCCTACGAGGTTTTTAAAGTTTTGCGGCCGATATTTACCATAAAGAGCCATAGACAGTGGATAGGTTACCACCGCCGAGGCGGGGTAAACAAGAAATAGAGAAAATTTTCAATTTACAATGTAGTGTAAGATTTTATCGTGATAAACGTATAATAAAGAGCAATGATAGATAAAAAAGCCAAAATTTGCCTTAAAATAGCGTGCCTAACCTCAATTTATCTTTTGGTGGTTATTTCTAGCGCCTTTTTCGCTTTTCCATCTGTAGAAGCGCAAAATAACGGCAAAAAGGACATAGCTGTTTTAATAGTTCCGCACCATCTTGTAGCGAAAGATTATATAGCGCGCGCTTTTGAATATGTTTCAAAAAACAGGGAAACCGTTCCGGATCGCATTATTTTAATGGGACCGAATCATTTTTTTAGAGGAGAAGGAAAAACAATTTCCACAACCGTTTCATGGCAAACTCCCTATGGCGAAGTAAAGCCCGACAAAGATTTTATAAAAAAGCTTGTTTTGTTTAATTTTGCTTCGGAAGAAAAAAATATTGTTGAAGGCGATCATTCCATAACCAATCTTTTGCCTTTTATAAAACAGTTTTATCCGAATGCACTGCTAGTCCCTTTGCTTATGCGTGAGCCATTTACGGCTGAACATGCAACCGCATTTGGAAAAGCGTTAGCTGAATATTTAGATGAAAAAACTTTAATAATCGCTTCTATTGATTTTTCCCATTATTTGCCGAAAAAAGTTGCGGACGAACATGACGAGGAATCCATAAAAGCGCTTTATAATCTTGATTTTGAATTTTTTCATAAAAAAATAGACGCCGATTCTCCGCAGATTTTAATGATTTTGGCGCGTTATCTTGAAAAAACAGGATATAAAAAATTCAATCTTCTTTCGCATACGAATTCCGCCATTTTAACGGGCAATCCCGACGAACAAAGTACGACAAGCCATATAATCGGTTTCTTTGAAAAGTAGCTAGAATTTCTTGGAAATCGCATACTGCTTCGTTGGCTACGCCATTTCCTTAGTCGCCGTACCAAAAAGTACGGCTCCGTCGGAGATGGTTTGCCGCCTCGCATTATGACGATTCCAAGAAATTCTAGAATACTATATAATGGCAATAAATATGGTCGACGAACAATTACTTGTGGAGCGAGCAAAAACAGACGAGTCGGCGTTTGCAGAATTGTATGAGATTTATCTTCCTAAAATTTTTGCGTATATTACGCGGCGCATAAATGACAGGGATGAGGCTGAAGATCTTGTTTCAAACATTTTTTTAAGAGTCGTTGAAAATATTAAAGGTTTCAATCCCTCCAAAAGCAGTTTCAAAACTTGGATTTATACAATTGCAACGAATATGATGATTGATTTCTTCCGCTCTAACGCCAAAAAGAAAACATGCTGTATTGAAACCGCGGAATCTGTGGCAGATACAACTCTAAATCCGGCTGAAGAAGCTCAAAATGCGGAGCAGAAAGATAAAGTATTTTCTGCGATTAGAAGCCTTCCGGAACGTCATCAGAAAGTTCTTTTGTTGCGGTATTGCAGCGATCTTTCCATAGTCGAGACGGCGGCGGCGCTCGGCGTCACGGAAAATAATGTTTCAGTAATAATTCATAGAGCTCTTAAAGCATTTGAACTAACCTATAAAAAATATGTTTAACTTTTTTTCAAAATTTTGGCGTAAGAAAGAGGACACGGTTTCGTATACAGAGGCGGAAAAACTTATTTTAGCCTCTAACTACACTCCTATGAAGCCAACAGACCGGTTTAAATCCATTTTAAAGGAAAAAGTTTTAAATCGTTTTTCCAATGCCGGAGAAGGGGAATTTTTCCAATTTTTTAGCCGCAAATTTATATTCTCATCGGTTGCCGCGATTTTGATTATCGTTGCCCTCGGTTTTGCGTTTTTGTTTAAAGGAGCTTTTCCTTTAACTCCGGAAGTGCCGGTTGTACGCGCAAGTGAACAATCCGTACCTGTTAATTTTCCGATACGCGTGAAATTCCCGTATTCCAACGTTTCTCCGGAAAATTTACAGAAATATTTTTCAGTGACTCCCCAGACGGAAGGTACCGTTTCGTTTGAAAACGGTATTTTAACTTTTGATCATCCGAAATTTTTGAAATATAAAACCGAGTACGCGTTTAAAGTTGCGAAAGATGCTTCTGCTGAAATGGATAAGGATTTTGAAATTAAATTTACGACGCGGCAAAGCTATAAATCCGGTTTTTGGTTTTCGCCGAATACTGATTTAGCCCATTATTCTCTTAATTATTATGAGCCGGAACCGGAAGTTATTATAGATACAGGCGATTTTATACAGACAAAGGCTAATTTATACAAAGTTTCGCCTGAAAAGCTTTTGGATTTCGCAGTTTCGGTTTATTCGTATGAGAATGATGAAGAAAAGGAAAAGTTATATGCGCCGCTGAAAAAAGATTTAATTGAAACGAAAAAAGTCGTATCGGTATCCGATAGAGAAGATAATCGCGGTCAGAAAATCTTTTATAAGCCGAAATTAAAGGATGCCGGGATTTATTTTGTTGAAATGGACGATTTTAAGTTTTTCATTACATATTCGCGCTATGCCGTGAGTTCAAAAAAACTGAATGATAAATTGGTTCGCTGGGTTGTTGATACGAAAACCGGAGAAGGTGTTCCATTCGCTAAATTAACGGCTTACAAACAAGATGAAAAAACAAAAAAACTGCTTTTTGAAGAAACGGCGGATGATAAAGGTCTTCATATATGGGATGTTCCGTCGGGACCGGATGCATATAAATCTTATCCTGTCGCTGAAATTGTGGAAGCGGGGGATGAAAAATTTGTGAATATTTTGAATATGAGGCAGAGAAGCATATTTGATGGCGGCGGTTCATGGTGCTGGCAATGGGCGTGTTCTGCGAAATACTCGGGCTATGTAATGACAGACAGGCCTTTATATAGTCCCGGTAACGATGTTCAATTTAAAGTTATGTTAAGGAAAAAAGGCGAACCGGAATACGATGGCTCAATTAAAACCGCGCATGTTGAAATTGTGCGCGATCAATACGGTTCACCGAGTAATGAAACTGTTTTTAAACAAGATTATGAAGTTGGTAAAACCGGAACCTTTGCCGGAAACGCCGGTTTAAGCCGTGAATTAAAAACCGGAAATTACGATATTCTTGTTTCTGTCGGAGAAGAACATATTGCTTTGGCTGCGTTCGGTGTAGAGGTTTTCCAGAAGCCCGATTTTGAAGTTTCCGTTAAAGCCGATAAGGAAAAATACATTTCCGGACAGGATGTGACGGTCAATGTTTCGGCTAAATATTTCTTCGGTACGCCTGTAAAAGATCAAAAGGCGACAGTTTCCATAGCCAGTAATACCTATTATGGAATTGATGTCGGTACAAAAGACGTTGTTCTTGATAATAACGGAAATGCAACGGTTACTTTCAAAGATCTGAAAGTTCCGGAAGAGGCGGGAAACTATTGGTACAGCGACGAAATACCTTTTATCGTTAAGGCGACAGTAAAAGAAAATACTGGGAAATCGGTTTCAAAAAACGCTACGGTTTTATTTTATGAATCGGAATATTCGGTGAAATTGGAGGAGCCGAAAGAGATTTGGAGATTGCGTCCGCGCGAAAAGAACAAATTTGCGTTTAGAGTTGTGCGCAATTTGGATAATAGCGAAATGAACGGCGTAGAAGGGGCAAAAATAGAATTAAATATTGTTGGTAGAAAATTTAATAAAACAGAATGGATCACGGAAGAGATCCCCATGCTGGAAAATAAAATTTTAACGACCGATTCTTTCGGAAAAGCCGAGATGGAGCATACGTTTGAGTTGGGAGGTTCGTATAATATAAAGTATTCGGTCAAGGATTCAAAGGGAAATATAAAATCATACGAAGATTATATATGGATTCCGGATAGAGAAAACGGCATTATTTATGATGACACGGTTAATGTTGGCGGCACTGTCCAAATTGGTTTAATGGGCGATAAGGAAAAATATCGTGTCGGAGATGTGGCGAAAATAACCGCATATTTACCGCAGGAAGAAGGATCGGTTTTTGTAAGCGTAAATACCAATAAAATGAAGAAAATATTAGTGGGACGCGTTACTTCAAATGAAAAATTATTTGAAATTCCGGTTACGGAAGATTTGGCTCCCGGATTCTTTATTTTCGCCGAAGTTTATAACGGCGATAGTTTTTTCACAGGCAGTAAATCTTTTGAAGTTACCGGCAAGAAATTGACGGTGGAAATAACGTCGTCAAAAAAACAATTTTATCCGAAAGAGTCGGTTAAACTTTCCGTTTTAACAAAAGATGAAGACGGGAATCCGGTCGCATCGGAAGGATTGATTTCGGTTATAGATAAAGCGATTTTAGCTCTAAAGGGATTTAATGCGGGTAAACTTTTTGATGTGTTTTATCAAGTTCCGGACGAGAATTCAATAATGAAGTTTTCAAGCGCTGATCCGTTTATCATCGGATCCGCTGAAAAGGGAGGATGTTTTCTTGCGGGTACTAAAATTTTAATGGCTGATGGGACTTTTAAATCAATAGAAGATATAGAAGTCGGAGATATGATTTTGACGCGAGAGAGCGATTTTTCCACGAAACTCACGAAAGACAAAGTTGTTCGCGTATTTAAGCATGAAGTTGGGGAATATCTCGTTATAAACGGATTTTTGAGGGTTACACCGATACACCGCATGTTTATAAACGGCGAATGGAAAACCGCCGGAGAAGCGCGAAACGGGGATTGGTTTGTTGATTACAAAGGCAATCGCGTGCAAATAAATTCAATAGAAAAGAAAATTACCAATGTGAAAGTTTACAATTTTGCCACAGAACGGCTTCATACTTATTTTGCGGATGGAATTTATGTGCATAATGATAAAGGCGGAGGTGACTCCAGACCGAGGTCAAATTTCGTTGATACCGCTTATTGGAATGCGTTTGTTGAAACGGGTTCAAACGGACGCGGTGAAGTAAATTTTGATGTTCCGGATAATTTAACAACATGGGTTGCGTTGGGGAAAAATATAACTCTTGATACGAAAGTGGGAGAAGGGCAGGGCGAATTTTTAGTCACGAAAGATTTGTTTATACGCCCTATGTTGCCGCTTTTTGCGCGCAACGGAGATGAATTGGATCTTTCTACAACCGTTCACAATAATTCAAACCAAGCTATGCGCGTTAAAGCTTTAATAAAAGTTAACGGAGCAATTGTGCAAGATAATACTTTGCGTGAGTTTGCAGTTGCGGCTAATTCCGTTGAAAAAGTTATTTGGAAAGTAAGATTCAGCGAAGCCAAGCAGGCGAAGTTTTCTTTCTCGGTTAATCAAGTTGATGGGAAATTGGTTGATAATCTTGAGCAAACTATTCCGATTTACCCATCTTTAACGCTTAATCATCAGGTTTTGACGGGATATGCTCCGAATAAAGCGGAATTTGATTTTGATAAAAGCAAAGTTTCTTTATTTTCAAGCGCATCTATCTTTTTAACGTCTTCGGTAACGGCAATATTGCCGGAGGTTATAGAAAAATTGGTCGGATATCCTTACGGTTGCGTTGAACAGACAATGACCAAGCATCTGCCGAATGTGCTTGTGAAAAAGTACCATGAATTGCTGGGGATAAAAGTTCCCGATGATTTGGATAAGAGTTTGGCCGACGGTTTGGATCGTTTGCAAAAATTCCAGCACGATGATGGTTCATACGGATGGTGGGAAGATGATCCTGCGAATATTTGGATGACCGGTTATGTGATGGAAGGTTTTATTGAGATGAAAGAGATGAATTCGCTTGGCGGACGAGAGACTATGTACGAAAGGACGCTAAATTATCTGGCTGAACAATATCCTAATTTAAAAGATATAAATGAAAAAATATACATCGGATATGTTTTAAACAGAGCTTCTCCGGGGAAATATCCGAGTCACTTTTTTAATGATGATGAATTGAAAACTTTGCGTCCTCAATCTTTGGGATATATAGCAATGGCTAACTATTTTGACGGTAATAAATCCGAGGCTAAGCGTATATTGGACGAATTTATAATGAAGAGTTTGGTTGATAATCATTGGAATCAAGAGTCCGATTATAACAGCATGTCGGATAAATACAGCGCAACAGGGACTAATTTATATGCTTTGCTGACGATCGGAGGGGCTAAAGAGTCCGATGTTAAAGGCATCGTTCAATGGCTTATGAATAACAGAGGCGGCTATGAAGGGCTTTGGGGTTCAACACGCCAAAGCGCGCAGATTTTATTTGCATTGATTAAATATATTCAAACGTATGATGAATTAAATCCTGATTTAAAATATGAACTGATTTTGAACGGTGATGCGTTGGTAAAAGGCAATGCAAGCAGTTCGAAATTTTCAAAAGAGATTAAAGTGCCTCTCGCTAAATTGAATGATAAAAATACGCTTGAGTTTAAACAAGAAGGGAAGGGGAATCTTTATTACACGGTGCATTTGAAAAATTATGCCGATGCCGGAAGTATGGAAAAACCTGCTGGCGGTCTTAAAGTAACGCGAACGTACTTAAAGGACGGGAAAACGGTTGATAAATTGCATGTTGGCGATGTTTTAACGGTGCAAATTGTGGTGGAAAGTCCGGAAGAGATGAATTATGTGATGGTTGAGGATTCGCTCGCAAGCGGTTTTGATGTCATTAATGACAGGCTTAAAGAGCCGGAAAATGAGTGGGAATGGTATGGCTATTATGGCGAGCCGATTGATATTCGCGATGAAAGGGTAGCAATGTTCCGAGATTATTTAAGTAAAGGGAACAATGAATTTTCTTATCGCGTACGCGTTGCCAGAGATGGAATTTATTCAGTTCCCGCGACCAGAGCGGAGCCTATGTATAATCCGCAGATATTCGGAGTGGGGAACGAGGATAAAGTGAAGGTTTTTTAGGGCGCGTAACATATATTTTTTTACTATCATGTTCTCGCCACTTTTATTTAACTTTCACTTCCCCTCACAATATTTTTAATTTTTTCTATAAAAATTTCTTTTGAAAATTCGTTGGCTCGGTGGCGGCATTTTAGCGGGCTGTAATTGCGTTCATTCAGCATTAAGCGGGCAAGACCATCTTCCATGGAAGCGACTGTCGGTTCATTGAAAAATTCGCCGGTTACGCCTTCCACGACAGTTTCTTTTGCGCCGCCGCGACCAAAAGCCAGAACCGGTTTTCCGCAGGCCATAGCCTCAACGGGAGTTATTCCAAAATCGTCTTCACCGGGGAAAATAAGAGCGCGGCAGTTGGTTAAATATTCTGCGGTCAGCGCATCGTCTTTATGCCCCAAGAAATCAATTGTGTCGCCGGCAATGTTTTGCAGAAATTCTTTTTGCGGGCCGTCCCCGATAATAACAAGCCTTCGCCGGATTTTATTAAAAAGCTGAATCGCGAGATCAAGGCGTTTAAACGGCGTCAGATTTGAAACTATTAAAAAATAATCTTCACTTGTTTTTCCGATTTTAAAGCGTGAAATATCAACAGGCGGATAAATTACTGTTGAATCGCGGCGGTAATATTTTGTTATGCGATTTTGGACTGTTTTGCTGTTTGCAATGAAGGTATCTGCGCGGTCAACCGAAGCCTGATCCCAAATGCGGATTTTTTTGAGGATATGTGCGATTGCAGTGCGCTTTAAGAAGCCAAGCTTTTGTTCTTTGATGTATTCATTGGTCCAATCCCACGCAAAACGCATTGGAGAATGGAAATAACAAATGTGACGGGTTTGAGTCGGCGTTATTATTCCGTGGGTGAATGCGCTATTGGAAGAAAGTACCAAATCAAAGCCGGAAAAATCCCATTCTTCAACGGCACGCGGAATAAGGGGGAGAAAGTATTTATGGTTTTTTCGTAGAAGGCTTGGCAATTTTTGAAGACCGGAAGTCGTGATTTTTTCTTTTGGAAAAACGCCGCCGCATTTTTTTTCATCGTAAAGAATCGTGTAAATCGGAGCTTTTGGAAAAATTTCGCTTAAAATTTTTAAAACGCGTTCGGCGCCGCCGAGATGGAGAAGATAATCGTGTACAAGGGCGATATTCACGAATATAGAATAGAGGATTTAGCTTTTCGCCACAACGACCCCGAAAATCTTTTCAGCGCCGTGTTTTTTCAGCGCTTTTACGCATTCGTTTATTGTAGATCCCGTAGTGCATACGTCGTCTATTATTATATAAGTTGCAGGCGGATTCAGTTTCTCTTCGGGATTTTTCATTGAAAATGCGTCAGTGACATTTGTAAGACGTTCTGTGCCGTCCAGCTCAACTTGGGGTCTTGTATAACGATGGCGCTGTAAAATATCTGCGACCGGAAAATTCCATTTTTTGCTTAATTCCTGCGCTAAAAGCATGCTTTGATTAAATCCGCGGAAATTGAAGCGTTTTTTGTGTAAAGGGACGGGGACGAGAAGACAATTGACCCCGGGCTGGGCAGGGCGGGGACATTTGACAGCCAAATTTATGCAATACTTCGCCAAAATTTCCGCAATTTCTTTCGCTCCGTCATATTTGAATCTGTGTATTAATTCGGAAATGGGCGAATCTTCTCTAAATTTGATTGCGGCAAAAACAGTGAGACCATTTATATGGTTTTCTATAATTTTCACCGGCAATTTTCCCAAGCAATCTTTACATAAGTGAAAATTTTCTTTTTTACATCCAACGCAATAAATCGGAAATAGAAAATTGAGTGCAGTATTTATTATCTTTTTTATCATTGATAGATAAATAAACATACCAAACTTTTATGAAATTTTTCTAAACTTTTTATGAAAAATTACCGTTGACAGGTGAAGGGAACGTTTGAATCGTCATGATGCACCCCGATCAACAGGCAAATTCTTGATATGCCTTGTTTCCCATGTCATCTAGAATTCTATCAAGATTTTTATTTATTTCATCGACGACCCGAGGGTTATTCATCGCCATATTCATGCCGAAAATCTTATCTTTTTTGAGACGGATAAGGATAGGAATAACTTTATTGTTTCCGGTGACAATAAAAACGATCATTCGCGCTCCATTCTTTTTTCCAATGCGTACTTTGAAAAAACGAAAACCGGGAATGTTTCGCGGAGATTTTGTTTCTATTGCCAAACCTTTTATCACTTTTTTCGCTCCATCCAGAAGATCATCCAAATTTAAAAAACGACGCAACGGCTTAAACTCATGCTTCGCAATATATTGGGTCAAAATAAGCATTTTTTACTTGAGTAATTTGGCTAATTTTGCGGCTTTTTTATTGATTGATTTATTTTCAAAAGTTAATTCTTCCACCTCTGTTTCAGTCTCACTCATTTTTATGCTAAGCGAGATATTTCCTTCAACAAAACCTTTCATCGTGTAAATAAATAAGGTCTTTAGCGTTATTCCTTCATCTTTTGCTTTCTGTAAAGCTTTATTTTTTAGATTTTCGTCAGCGGTAAAAGAGACTTGGGTTGTCATAGAGTGTATTTATTAACTATATAATAACTAGTTTTAGTATAGTTTA
>JBBUCQ010000138.1:0-4235 GCA_038057715.1 Patescibacteria group bacterium
GTTGCCAAAAAAGCTCCACGCCCGGATCCTTTGAATAAGCCAAAATATGCTTTTGTTCGGTGGCGGCGCGGAGAAGAGGCAAAAGAGCCAAAGGATCGGTTTTTTTAAACAGCGCTTGTATAAAAATCGGCATAAAACTTTTCAAAATTGCTTTCGGGTCTTCGCGACCGGTTAATTTTGATTCAACCACATAAGATACGATTGTGGAGAAATTTTCGGCTGTTAATGGTTGCGAAAGTTCCGGAATTTTTATCGGTCCCGTAAGACGTAAAAGTTCGGTTACGAATGTTTGGTCTATTGCCATTACGCTATCCACTCCCGGTCCTTGTTCTTTTTCCAAAAACCAAGCGGCGCGTTCGGCAGAAAGGGGAAAGTGACCCGAATAATTTGAGTCGCGCATGAACCATTCTTTATTTGCAGGCAGAATTTCAGACGGCGGCAAAAGTTTTTCCGCAAGCTTATGGTCGGCGCTGTATATATCGTAAATATTATTTTTAGTGATGTACCCATCGTTCGTTTCAACCACCATGTAATTCCCGATAAATCCTCCGGTCGGTCGTAATTCCGCATTATTTTGAAGAAGAATTAAAAAAGTATGAGGCTCTTTATCTCCGAGAAGATTTAATACCGCGGGAATATCATCTTCAAGATTTTCAGTAAGGTCAATCAATGCATTTAAGCCATTTTTTGCGAATTTAAAGCGGTCGCGCAGGCGCAGTGGAACAAATGTATCCGGAATCTTTTGCATGGATTCATTCGCTTTTTTTAGGGAGTCCGCCGCGGAAATAACCAAAGGCAGTTGAGATTTTAGTTTTTCGGTGAGAGATGGTCGTTCGTTTGTTAAAATTGGAGTTTTTGCGTTTTCTTCAAAGAAAATTTTAGGCAAAAATTCAAGATTTTGCGCGGCTTGCGTAAAATCTTGACCGGCGTTGGCAAGATATTTCCCCGTTTCAGTAATTGCGTTTGCCGATTCAAAAGACGGATCTTTTATATTGAGTCCGGAGATTGAAGGCGAGGTAAACCACGCGTGACTGCGAATATTTTCAAATGAAGTCTGGGCAGAAACAAAAAGTTTTCTTGCCGTTTCAAAATTAGCCTCTTTTAATTCATCCATCCCGTTTGAAATTTTTTCAAATCCCGCGCCCGCAGATTGAATAAGGTTTTGTTTTAGCCGCAATCCCGATTGCGTTATTTGTACAAAATTCAGCGCAAAAATCAGAATAGACGCAAAAATAGCTATATACATAAGCCCGCGCGCTCGCCCGGCTAAGCGCGGTGGCGGCGACGACTGCATGACAAACGGCGCGGATTTTTCTTTCTTGTTCGGCGGAGGAATGATATCGCGAAACACCATATTTTTACTTTACCATAAACATAAAACCCGTTTCCATATGATCCGCGAAAAGTCGTTTGGAAAAGCTGAATATTCCGGATTCGGATGCCGCGATGCCGGCAAATTCCGGATTTTTAAAAATGGGCTGTAAAAATTGTCTGTAAAGAGGAGTTTCTCGTATGCTTCGGCCTCCTTCGCGCGTTAAAAGCAGAGATTTTTTAAGAGTTTCCAAGTCATTGCTTACAAATAATTTATTTTGGGTTGCAGAGTCATATATAATTTTTCCGCGTCCGAATGAAATTTTATTTATTTTTATGCCGTAAAAATTTTCGTTGGAGGTGTTTGCGGCGGAAAAATCTGGCATAAGTTCTTTTGCTTTTGTGCCGTCGGGGAGTTCAACATCTCGCGTGATTAAAGTAGGATTGCCGGCATTTTTCATAAATGCTTCACGTAGTAATGAAATTTGTTTTTCTTCATTTTTACCTGTTAATTCGGTCGCGGCGAGAATTTTTTCGCCATTTATAGCGACAGCGAATTCTTTGGAAAACAGATTTTCAAAATCCGTTCCGTCCAAATATTGTTGTTTAAAAGTCGTCAAAAAATCTGAAGCGGAAGGTATGTTGCTGTCTTGGGCTTGAAGTGAATTCATTTTATTTATTTGGGAAGGCAGATTTTGTCCGGAAAGAATAATTTCAAAATCAGCCGGAAGAAAAGGAAGCAAAATCGCCCTGTATGCCTGTTCGTTTTGCACAATAATTTCGCGCGAATTAATTGCGTATGAACGTCCCTGCCAAATGTTCTCATTATTTTCCGCCGTGATTCCGATTGATTTAAATGCAGGGAGGGTTATCGGCATTTTCGGCAGAAATTGAGAGATAAAATTTTCAATTTCAGGCGTGAAATTTTTTGTATTCGCGTATGCGAACCATGGAGAATTTAAATTTTGGCGAAGGCGGATAAAGTCTTTGTTTTCGCTTAGGCGAGCGCCGGAAGAAGGTTTATATAAAGATGAAACGAGAAGCGCCGTTCCGTCATTTAAAAAAGTTATTTCGTTATCAGCCGGCAGTTTTTTATGATCGTTTAAAAATTGGAGTGTCTGTTCGCGAGATTTGGTTTGAAGAAAAAATACAGGGAAAATGCGTTTGGAATCATTATTTTTTAGGAGCGCAAAAGCGCCTTTTTCGCCCGCCAAAGGCAAAATATCTTTATTCCAATCAATATTTAAAAATTGATTTATTTTTTGCGTGAGTGCGCCATTCTCGTCTAAAGAAGCCGGAAATTCAAAATAAAGAATTGTGTCATTCTCCGGCAAAATTTGAGAAAAACCTTTAACTCCGCTGTTTTTGGAATACAAATAACCTGTTACAGTAACCAATAATACGGTTCCCAGCATTATAAGCGTTATTCCTATCCCTCTTTGGCGTTTAACCCAGAAATTTTTCATGTGCAGAGAGATATTAACAGATTAAAAATGCCCTAAGCCTCTAAAAGCCTTGACAAAAGCTTAAACTTTAGTAAACTGTAATCCTATTATATTTTTAACCATTTTATTTTATGAAAAACGCACCTGATTGTCCTGAACACGTCGGTATGCCACCTGAAGCGAAATCTCCTAAATCGTCCACGGATGCCGGTATAACAAAGCAGACTAAACTCGCAGTATTAGCGGCTTTGGCGGCTTTAGCGACCACAGGTTGTGGTACCAAGCTTGATGACATAGAAAGACTGGATTGTGAGGGGGGAAGGAACTGCGTGGAATTTAGAGAGATTGAAGCGTTGCAAAGGCAATGGGCTCCTATAATCAGGGCACAAAAATTGACCGACCCAACCGATTTCACAGATTTTGGTTTAAACCCGGATGGAACTATGCCTTACAAAGATATATTAACCATTCTTAACAAAAGATTAGCGCCAAATGCGCCTAAGACCATGAAAGAATGGGAAGAGGCCGGCATTGAAATAGAACGAGATGAAAAGGGGTTTGTCGTAACCCATAATGGTGAACTTGTTATGAATGGAAGTTTTGGTTGTTGGGACAGTGGATGTAGCGGAGAAGTAAGAGTGTTTGATGATTCGCTCCCTACATCACGAAGAGAAATAGTGGAGTTAGAAAGTAACGGGAGAGGCGGACCTATGCAAAAAGTATCGCATACCGCTTTTGCAGATGGTGATTCTTTAACTCCAACGGAGATATGGTATGGCGAAGAAAAAAAAGAAAATGGTGGGGTCAAAAAGAGCGCAGGAACTACTGTGTATGCCCCTTACCAATTTGCGGCTACTCGGCGAAGCGGCTGTGTGGAAACTACTGCTGCAGAGGATAGTAGTTGGGATCATTGCGATAAAGAGTAACAGATTAAAATATAATAATATGTCAGGAACCCCACCGGAAAATTCACATCCGCCGCGCCTTAGGCCACCTTCGCCACGTCTTCGTAGAAATACGCCGCGTTTGCCGGCTGACGAAACACAACAAAAAGTACATGATGTTATGAGACAGCCATCTGATGATCGGCTAGGGGAAGGAGAATTAAAAATTATTTCAGATGCTCTTGGTGGGATGCAATTCAAAGGCGAAAATCCGTCTTTTGAGAATTATTCCGGGCAAAGTCCGCGGGAGCGAGGGGATTTAATGTGGGCAATTGAGGAAGAAAATCGTGATTGGATAAATACTGCCTTTGCGGCTGTTCCCGATGCTTGCTGGATTAAAGTGGAAAGCGGCTGTGTAGTGGACGGGGGAGGTAGAGACACTATGTCGGATGATATTGATGTGTATGAAGAGGGAAAAAGAAAGGGGGTTGTTCCGTTCGTGTTCTACTACGCTACGGTATTAGAATAAATAATATATTAAAACTGCTCTGGTATAATAGCCATTGTAGTTTTATGCATCCGACAGCAAACCAAA
>JBBUCQ010000139.1:0-4809 GCA_038057715.1 Patescibacteria group bacterium
ATGGCTTAATGTAGGCTTTTGTTATCTCAAAACCGCTTGCTTCTTTTTCCGAAAGTTTTTTATCTTTTTGAGCGGTGGCAAAAAAGCGTTCTACGAACGCTAAAATGCTATTTCCATCCAAGAGAGTGATGTTCGCCGCAGAGGATGGTACTAGTCGGTTAGGCATGGCGTCCAATTTCGCCGCCTCTTTAAAAAGAGGGCTTGATTCAATTTTATCCGCCGACGCAAAAGTTTTTTCAAAATCCGGAAGCATGGATATAAAAAACAGATTTTCCGGAGCTATCCCGTATGAAATTTCCACAGGCTGACTGAAATATTTTAAAATTGGAATATTAAATTTATCTTGCGGCACGCGATCCAAATAAACTTTAACTGACGCGCCGAGTGTTCCCCAATTAAATTTCCCGGTTTCAATAACGGGCTTACCATCGGGAGAAACCGTTGCGGCATTTATTGTCGCGGCGAAGCGCGGAATAGTTTCATCAAGCGTTTTTATAACAGCCACAGCAAGATCGGGCGCGGAAGCGGCATCAACAAAAATTGAAAGCGCCGGGATTAAAGACCCCGAATCGTGAATTTCAAAAGCAAAACCTCTATCCAAAAACGGCATAAGGTCTTTTTCAAAATCAAAACCCGTATATTTTTTTACATCGGCAAAGAAAGCGGATTCTGCAGAGTCAGCAATCTGCTCGAGAATGGTTGCACCCAGAGAATTGCTTTCCGAAAAAAGTAAAAGATTTAAGGTTGGTAATTTTTTATAAAGATAAGCCTCGTTTTCGTTACTCTTGCCGCCAATAGTTACGCTGTCCAGACTCAATCCACCCTCTTCCGCTTTTGCTAAAATCACGGAACCTTTTTTGGGATCATTCGTCATCGCAACATATCCGCTAAACGGCTTATCTGTCGCATTAAACGCTTGTCTAAAAAATCGCGTTGATGCAAATGATTTATAAAAAAAACTGAACGGACCTACGGCACGGCTTACAATTTTTCTCGCCGACTCCTCTGCCGCGTCCGTCATAAAAACAATATTTCCAACGACACCAATATAAACCGTATCTTGCCCGCTGAATTTTGATAAAAATGATTTTTTGTTGTCAGCTAAAATTTCTTTCGCGTATTTTTTTAGAATTTCACGCGCTAAATTCGGATTTTCAACGGAAAATAACACATAAAGATTTGGCTTTGCGAAAGCTACCGCGAAATTGGATTTGGCGCCAAAAAGCATAAGTAATTCCTCCAGTTTCACATCAACATTTATTCTCTTCGCAAATTCGTTAGCCGCCAAAGGCAAAACCGCATTTGCTTTATCTTGCATTGCAATATTTAAAAGTTTATTAAACTGTCCGCGTTCATCTTCGTCCGTTGGTTGAAGGCTTGCAACAAAGGAAACTTCCGGCGGGAGAAGACGCTCAAAAACGCTTGGCGGAGAGGGAAAAGCGCCAGCGTAATATAAATAGCCGAGCAAAAAGAGCGCGGAAGCAATAATTAAACCGGTTACGCTTAAAATCCAAGCTTTGTATTTCATAACAATTATTTCTTTGCCGGCTTTTTAATGTCCTTAGGTTTCTGCACAGTGTGCTTCCTGCATTTTTTACAGAAAATATTCATCTCCTTTAGCGGTTTTTTGCCGTGTTTTGTCGTTTTGCTGGGAGTGTTGCACTCTTTGCAACGGAAGTGGGAGATAATGAATTTTGCTTTTGCCATATCGGAGTGAGTTTAATATATATTTCTATTATAATCAATATCTTATGGAGCCGTTGTCCGGGATTGAACCGGAGACCTCGTCATTACCAATGACGTGCTCTACCAACTGAGCTACAACGGCACGGATGCTATTTTAGCATATCGTAAAACTCTCACTTACAAAAAAACTCCACAATGCCGTTTTGCCCTACAGGATACGGATCTCTGAACTGTAAGTGGGTGCCCGCACCTTTTCGCCGGAGCGGAAAGAAATATAGGGCTCCCTTATATGAAATAGGAAGAGTTCGTATTACAGTAGGCTAACGAAACACCACAGAGTTTCTTATTAGGTTTTAAATGTTAAAGTATTTTTTTTTCTTACGCAACGATTATGAATTGACAGACATTAAGTCCCTAACGAAATTATTGCAATAATCCACGTTGTAATTTTCACGACAATAAAATGCAAAATGGAAACGCCAAGAATTTTTTCCAAAACCAAAACGTCAAAAAGAATAAACAAAATCACATATTTAACTCCTTCTTTTAAATAATTTTCATAGACAAAATGATAGCGGTGCGGGATAAAAATCCCAATTATTTTAGAACCGTCGAAAGGCGGAAACGGCAAAATGTTTAAGGCAAAAAGCAAAATACTGATGGCAAAAATATTCCCGATTAAAGAATAAAGGGGCAAACCTGCAAAGCTTGTTTCCCCTAAATATTTTAAAGGAATTGCAAAAACAAACGCAGTCAGTAAATTTGAAACGGGTCCGGCAAGAGCCACGAGAGCCGCGTCTCTTTTCGGAGAATGTAAATTTTCCGGATTAAAAGGCACGGGCTTCCCCCAACCTATTCCAAAAATAATAAGAGATAAAGTTCCCACTAAATCAAAATGTTTGAGAGGATTAAGCGTAAGACGACCCAAAACGCGCGCAGTCGGATCGCCCAAACGATTCGCCATCCACGCGTGCGAAAATTCATGAATGGTGACGGCAAAAATAATGGCGATGATGCTGGAAATAAGATCAATCACGCGAAAACTATAGCATCATTTTTAAAACCCCGACACTATTGACTAAATAACTTGCATTAACAATCGGTTTATATTAAGGTGTGGAAGCTTTATGGCAAAGGTCTGCGAAAAATGCGGGAAAAAACCGAGTGTCGGACACACTGTCAGCCACTCAAATATAAAAACTTTGAGGAGATTTGAACCGAATCTCCAGAAAAGGCGATTGTTTAATCCTGCAACAGGGGGGATGAAAAATGTGAAAATTTGTACGCGGTGTTTAAGGACGATGGTGAAAGCGGCTATCTGATTGGTTGAGTTGGGGCTGATGGTGGTGCCCTCGGGCGTTATTTGCGCTACGAATATCTCGGCATTCCCCTCTCTATTTTGGGGATTTCGGGTTTGTACTGATGCATCAGTACATTTTTATTCTTTTGTAATTTACCGCCCATAGCATTAGAATTTGCTTTGTATTTTGGTATCTTCGGTTTTTTAAGGAGGGATCGCATAGTGGTCGATTGCGCGCGCTTGGAAAGCGCGTAGGGTGCAAGCCCTCGAGGGTTCGAATCCCTCTCCCTCCGCCAATACACTTGGAGTCCCGCCCAAGCGGGACGAGTGTGCTACGTTTTCTCGTCTCCGAAGGGCAAAGTGTGGGTTACTTTGGGAGCGAGCCGGATACCGTAGAGACGAACGCAGATTTCCTTTATACGAAGTTGGTCTTTATCCTTCTTTTACAGCGGACTTTTTATGTGCGCAATTCTTGTTGTCGTCACCCGCGTGTACATTTGAGTTGTCATTATATTTTTGTGTCCGAGCAATTCTTGGACGTAACGGATATCCGTGCCATTTTCCAAGAGATGCGTAGCGAAGCTATGACGCAAAGAGTGAAAAGTCGCGGTTTTTTGCACGTCGGCGCGCTGAACTGCTTTTCCAAAAATTTTCTGGGCTGTTCTTGTTGTTAATCTTCCGCCGCGATTGCTTTCAAAAACATATAAATCTTTATTCCGTCCGAACAAAAAACGTTTTAAATCCCGCGTGATTTTTTCGGGAAGCAAAGTTATGCGGTCACGATCCCCTTTCGCCTTTTTTACAAATACAAGTCCGCGCCCAAAATCAATATCTCCTGCGCGCAATTTTACAACTTCACTAACGCGCAAACCACTTCCATAAGCCAAAGAAAGCATCAGTCTGTGTTTTGGATTTTTAACTGCATCCAAAACCGCAGAAACTTCTCTGTGCGAAAGAACAGTCGGCAATTTTCTAGAGCGTTTAGCGAAACTTATATCAATAGGATAATTGGTTTTTATAACTTCGCGATAGAAAAATTTTATGGATTGAAGAAAAAGATTGACGGTTTGCGGTGCGAGATTTTTATCGTGTTTTATCAGCAAAAATTCTTTAATGTCTTGAATGTTGGGGCGCGAAAAATCGTAATTATTCAAACTGTATTTTAATTCCAGAAATTTTAGAAAATCTTTAAGTCCGTATAAATATGCTTTCCATGTTCGCGGACTGAAATTCCGCAGACGAAGTTCTACGAGCGTTTGGTGGAGAATTTGTTGGATATTTACTCCGCCTTGGTGCGGCATTAATTGATTGTTCATAAAATTATGTAACAGCATAGCAAAGTGTTATGAAATTTTTCTAAACTTTTTATGACAAAAACATGAATTTTTGTTAAAAAGCGGCATATTGAGTATTTTTTGCCGACAAAAGCAGATGGCATATTTGTCACGCAGGAACGGCTACGGCGGCACCATCTATAATCCCATCATACCCCGCCACGCCTTGCCTCTCGCTCGGCAGGTTGACCAGCATTTAACTCCAACAAACAGCAACCTGCCTCGCGACGTCCTGCTTAGACAAATATGCCATCTGCTTTTTAATGCATTATCTATAAAAAAACACATCAATACGCCTCTTTTCGTTGCCTCTCCGATCTTGCGCGCTGACATAATTATACTAATGCGTCAAGCCCTAATTTCACCAAATAATCAACCTTCGCCCCACGTAAATCACCTGTTCCAGTTGTTTTATCAGATTGAAAGTTCGTATATACTCTAGTATAGTGCCCCATAAATAGCTGGACAATGTGGTAGGATGAGGGTACC
>JBBUCQ010000140.1:0-11570 GCA_038057715.1 Patescibacteria group bacterium
TTTATGCTAAAATAATCTCATGTTAAATCTCGTATTATCCTCTTTGTATTTCATTCTTCCGGCTTATATCGCCAATACTTTTCCCGTGCTTTTTAAGTGGTTACCTTTTGGTAATCCAATTAATGAAAAACTTTTTGGCGAACACAAAACGTATAGAGGACTTATCAGTGGAACTTTAACAGGCATATTAATTGTATTTTTACAGTACAAATATTCTTCTTATTTCAAAGGCATAGAACTAATGGACTACAGCTATTTCTCCAGTCAGAAAATAATACTAATAGGGATATGTTTTGGAGCCGGGGCTCTATTTGGAGATTTAATTAAGAGTTTCTTTAAGCGCAGATTAAGGATAAAAGACGGACACAGTTGGTTCCCATTTGACCAATTGGATTTCGTAATCGGCTCATTAATAGCAGTCAGTCCTTTTTATTCCCCGCCATTATCTAATCTCATAATTATACTTTTAATAACGCCGATATTACATTTTCTAACTAACATTTTCGCTTACTTAATCGGTTTAAAAAAAGTTTGGTGGTAGTTAAAACAGCTCTCTTATATACTTCTGTATTTTCACAAAATTCCCGCTTTTAGGAAGTAAAATATATTGACCGCTAATCGTCATGGAAGAATTTAAAAAATCGGCGGTTGAAAGAACATTGTCGCCGGAAACGGCAAAACTTTGAAAACGCGCCAAATATTCAATCATTTCCGCGAGCGAAATGTCGGTTTCAACCATATTAAATATGCCTTCATAAATAGCGCGAAGACCATTTGTGTTTTTCAAAAAATCAAAATTTATAACACGTTCTTGAATCGCTTTTAAAACTTTCTGCTGGCGTTTTGCGCGATCAAAATCAGAAGTTGAATGTCTGCTCCTGCTATATTTAAGGGCTTCCGCTCCGCTAAAATGGTAGCTGGCCGTTTTTACCGCATACAAAGTAACGCCGCCCGCGCCATCCGGATACTGCTCATCATAAATATCTTTTTCAACATAAACATCAATTCCTCCCAAAGCATCAATTATATTTTCAAAAGCCTGAAAATTTATCGCGGCGTATTTGTGAATTTTTAAACCGCTCACTGCCTCTACTTTTTCCTTCAATATGTCTATTCCATACCATGAAAGATATTCGCTCATTTTCCTGCCGTTTATAAAAAGATCTCGCGGAATACTTATAAGCGTTAGCTTTTGTTTATTGGAATCAACCGCCGCAATCATAATTGAATCGGCAAGATTGCCGTTTTGCCCGACCAAAAGAAAATTAAAAGTATCCGATGGAGGCAAAGCTTCCGTGGGGCGCGCTATTTTTGGACTCTCTATTTGTTCAATTAAAACAGGAGTGATTCGCGGTCCTTTTATGGCTTGAGCTAAATATTCCACAATATCTTTAAGTTCTTCCACTTTTCTCTGCGATTCATTCAAACGCTGAAATAACTCATAGTTCTCTTGCTTCGTCTGACCTATTTCTTCCACTAAAGAATTAGACTTAAGTGCTTGCAAATTAACGGTTTCTTCCAGCTCTTTATTCCCGCTTACAAATTTATAAAAAAACAGAGCGGCAAGCACCACAAGCGCCAAAAGAATTGCATCTAAGAGTTTGTGTTTCAGCATAATAATTTTTATTTTGCCGTTTCAATTCCTATTCTCGCCTCAATTTCTTGATCCACGAATTCGCGCTTTCTGCCGTATTTCATGCGCGAATATTGCTTTAAAATATCGGCAATTTTCTGGCTCTTTCCCGATTCATCCCAAATTGATTCCAGCGAAAACGGACGGGTGGTTGAATTATTAATATTAAGTTTTATATAAGCTTTATAATTCGCAATTCCTATTACATCTTGTTCAGTTAAAAGCGGAGCATATTCTTTTGCCATATATTCGGCATCTTCAGCGCCGATTTTAAACGACATCATTGTGCCGACGTTTCCGAATACCGCATCGCGAATCTGTGTTGAACTTGTTCCAAACTTGCTTACGACAAGCTGATTTATATATTGATGCGCCATTATAAGCGCCAAGTGATATTTTCTGGCTTCCGACAAAATTGAACAAAAACTATCCGTCGCAAAAGTCTGGAACTCATCTACGTACAAATAAAAATCCTTTCGTTTTTCTTCGGGAATATCAACGCGGCTCATAGCCGCCATTTGCAAACGGGCAACCATAACAAGACCGAGAAGCTGTGTATTTAAATCCCCGATCGCGCCTTTTGAAAGTTTTATAAGCAGAATTTTCCCGCTATCCATTACTTCACGAAAATCAAAAGCGCTTCGCGTCTGACCGATCGTATTGCGCATAATCGTATTCGTAATAAACGGTCCGAACTTCGCGGAAAAATATGGAATCATTTCTTGGCGTTCGCGCTCGCCCGTAGAAGCATATTCATGCTCCCAGAAAGATTTCACAACAGGATTTTTCACTTTAGCGGTTTTGTATTTCATAAAATCATCGTCAACGAAAATCCTCGGCACGTCTATCAAAGTCGCGCCTTCTTCTTCATCTTCCATCAAAGTCAAACAAGCGTTTCTGAAATAATGCTGAATGCGCGGACCGAAAATTTCATCGCCGAAAAGTTTCAAAAATATTTCGGTTGCTTGGCTGGACGCCATATCCATTTGCTGTGGAGTTTTAGCTTCCAAAATATTGAGTCCCATAGGACGTTCCTGATCTGAAGGATCAAAAATAACCACGTCCCGAGCTCGCTCTTTTGGAATATATTTCAAAATATCTTCAATCAAATCTCCATGTGGATCAATCACGCAAACCCCTTCTCCGTTTAAAATATCCTGCCGCGCCATCCATCCTAGAAATACGGATTTACCCGTACCGGTTTGTCCGATTACATAGTGATGGCGAAGCCTATCTTTACGCATCATCCTAACTTCCCTCTTTACTCCACGGTAAACATTGTGCCCGAGCAGAAGTCCGGTAGTCGGCAAATCAACCGGCGCCGGCAAAACCTTGTAAGCAAGCCATTTAATAATAGGCGTGTAATTGTAGCGGCTGTTCGGAAAGTGAAAAAATGAAGCGAGTTCTTCCGGAACTAAAATTGATTTTTTTTCGCCGAAACTAAAAATACGGTGGCTGAAATTATGCAACATCCAAGGACTATTGATTGAATGCAAAGGAATAATTCTGCGCGTCTGAAAATAATTCATAGACGGATCCTTGAAAAGACTAAGCGACACAATACAATCACTCATGATTTCAATAGCACGGGATCTTGTATTGCTTGAAACTACTAAACGAATAACCGTGTCAAAACCATCCTGATTGGATTTTGTACCAATCTGTTTTGCAATTTCTTCTTTTGTCTGAAGCATGCGTACGTATGAATCGCCGTGCGAAGCGCCGGGAGCGTTGGACATCCCTTCTTTCGCGCGATCATATCCAAAAAACATCATTGTTAAAAGAGTATTTAAATGGGAAATAATGGGAATTTTACTTAAAATCCCTTCGGCTTTTTTCCCTTTCATTAATGCTGTGCCGGATTCCTCCGCCTTCTTTCTCCATCTTCCGCTACGAGGTCTAATCACAAGCTGTATTATCGCCGTTTCATCTTCGTTTAACTTGGAAAGCACATTTGTCATGCTGTTAAGCGGATCATTTTCAATCGTCTTAAAAGTTTTTATCGGAAACCAAAATGAATTTTTTTCATATGCATAATAAGCAACCGTTTTTTGACCGGGCTTTTTAATGGTATAAGGCTTAATAAGTTGAACATCGGCTTCGTGGTAATAAGAAGTAATTTGCTTTTCAACGATGCTCTGATACCTCTGCGGCACCACAACAATAAATCTCACAATTTTTTCCTGGGCAACAATTTCAAAAGAAACGATTTGATCCTGAAAAAGAATACGCCGAATCATATTTTCTATGGAAAGCTCGCGAATTTCATAAAGCGAACGATAAAGCTGTTCCATAATCCCTATTCTCTCGCGAAAATCCTTTTCAACGTCTTTTTCCTTATCTTTCGGAGAATCATCACGCGGAAGAGTAATTTGCATGTAAACGAGATTTTTTTCGTTCAACCTCCAGTAGATATATCTGAAAACAGCCCAAAATAAATACCAACCTGCGATTATACCAACTGTCCAAACAACAACTTCAATAGGATTGGCTTTTACAAATTCCCATGCGGAGTCCAGTGCAAGCCGCCAATCAAATTGCTTCCAAAACTCAATAGTGAATATTTTCATTTTTGTTGTTGTTTTTTAATTTATTTAATCTATTTATTTTACCAGAAAAACACTCATCTGACAATGCTTGTAACAGATAAAAACCGATAGGTCGTTGACTAAATAAGACTATATGCCCAGCTTCTCCTTTAGGAACTCCGAAACATCCGAAATCTTAATACGCTCTTGTTTCATGCTATCGCGATCGCGAACTGTGACTGTTTCATCTTCAACCGTCTGAAAATCAACAGTAAAACAAAACGGCGTTCCGAGTTCATCATGCCTGCGATAACGCTTTCCTATTGAACCGCTATCGTCATATTCAACAACAAAATGCTTTTTTAAATTTTCAAACATTTTACGGGCAACTTCCGGCAACTTTTCCTTTTTAATAAGCGGCAAAATGGCGGCTTTTACCGGCGCAAGTTTTGGCGGAAACCTCATAACAATGCGCTTTTCGTCGCCCGCAGAATCTTCATCATAAGCTTCCAACAAAGCAACAAGAACGGTTCTATCCACTCCGAAAGTCGGTTCAATACAATGAGGAACAAGCTTTTCATTCGTCTCGGGATCCAGATATTCCAATTTTTCGCCTGAAAATTTTTCGTGCTGTTTCAAATCAAAATCAGTGCGATATGCAATGCCCCAAAGCTCTCCCCAACTAAACGGAAACTGATATTCCACGTCCCAAGTTTCCTTTGAGTAATGCGATAATTCCTCTTTATCATGCTGTCTCCACCGCATATTTTCCTTCTTAAATCCGAGTTCTTGAACAAAAAATTTATTCATCTCTTCGCGCCATGTGTCATATATTTTTTTCCAATCTTTTTCGGCCACAAAATACTCAATTTCCATTTGTTCAAATTCGCGCGTCCTAAAAGTAAAATTTCCCGGAGTAATTTCATTTCTAAACGCCTTCCCTATCTGCCCTATTCCAAAAGGCAGACGTTTTCGCGTTGTCTGCTGAACATTTTTAAAATTCACAAAAATCCCCTGCGCCGTTTCGGGCCTTAAATAAACCATCGCGGCGGCGTCTTCAATAACACCTTGATAAGTTTTAAACATTAAATTAAAAGAGCGGGCTTCTGTCCAGTCAATGGCTTGGCATTTCGGACACTGAATTTTATGCGTTTTAACGAGTTCCGAAATTTGCTTTAAAGATTTTCCGGCAACTCCCTCAATTCCCAGTTTTTCTTCCAATAATTTATCTCCTCTCACTCGCTCATGGCACTTTTTACAATCCATCAAAGGATCGGAAAAACTTGTAATATGACCGCTTGCCTCCCAAACTCTCGGGTTCATTAAAATTGACGCATCAACGCCAACCATGTCTTCTCTATCCTGCACAAAATATTTCCACCACAATTTTTTAACGTTATTTTTCAGCTCAACACCGTACGGGCCGTAATCCCAAGTATTAGCGAGCCCTCCATAAATTTCGGACCCCGGGAAAATAAACCCGCGACGCTTGCATAGAGAAACGATTTTTTCCATTGTGACTGCTGAACTCATACTTGATATAGAATATAGAGTAAAATCCAAATGTCAAAATTCAGCCGTGTCCAGCATTATTGTCACCGGCCCTGAATTCACCAAATCAATATCCATCATCGCTCCAAACTCGCCTTCTCCAATCTTTAAACCGGTCTCTTTAAATCGTTGAACAAATTTTTTATACAACTCCTGCGCTAATTCCGGTTTCGCCGCAGAAATAAAATCAGGACGCCTTCCTCTCTTACAGTTTGCATATAAAGTAAATTGCGAAACAATTAAAACTTCGCCTTTTATATCCATCAACGACAAATTCATTTTATCGTTATCATCGCCAAAGACTCGCAGATTCGCGATCTTTTCCACCAAATAATTAATTTCGGTTTCAGTATCGCTATGGGTTACGCCCAAAAGTACCAAAAAACCTTTGCCAATTTGAGAAATCAGCTGTTCTTTGACGGTAACTTTTGCATTAGTAACTCTTTGAATTAGTGCGCGCATAGAAATAGAATGTAGAATAATAATATGGCAAGCCGATTTCGCTTACTTGCCTTACAAAAAAATTTGTTGGAGTATAATAAACGTAAATCATTTTATATCTTAACAAATATTTATGTTCTTCCATAGCAAAAACGAAATGTGTGGCGCGTGCGGTTCTCTTTTTCATTGGTTAAAAGGACTAACGTTGCTTGTAATTGGTGTACTTGGTCTTCTGCAACAGTTAAACGTGTTCCTTGTAAGTCCATGGGGATGGGCATGGCCTATAATAGTGTTGGTTTGGGCACTAGTAGTCCTGTTCAACGTCGGTTGCAAAGAATGTAAATAGTTAAGACTTTTTTGCCAATTGTCCGCAAGCGGCATTTATTTCTTGTCCTAAAGAAACCCGAACGGTAACGGGTATGTTAAAAGATTTAAGTATTTCGGCGAAAGCGTTTATTCTGGTTTGTCCGGCATTTTTAAAACCTAAATAAGTTTCATTATAAGGGATTAAATTAACGTGGCACATTTGTCCCTTTAATAATTTAGCGAGTTCTTTAGCCAATGGAACCGAATCATTAATATTACTTAACATTACATATTCATAAGAAACACGCCTGTGAGTTTTTTCAATATATTTTTTAATAGTATCCATTAACTCCGGAAGTTTATAAGATTTTGCGATAGGCATAAGTTTTTCGCGCAGGGCTTGATTTGGCGCGTGCAGACTGACAGCTAAATTTACTTGCAACTTGTCTTCCGACAAACGCTTGATTCCCGGGATTATTCCGGAAGTTGAGATTGTAATGCGGCGGCTTGCAATCCCGAGATAGTCCGGATCGTTCATTATTCTCACGGATTCCATAACTGCGTCATAATTAAGCAGAGGCTCCCCCATTCCCATAAAAACGACATTAGTAACGTGACCGAAATATGCGACTTGATCCGCTATTTCTTCCGCAGTGAGATTGCGTTTAAATCCGAGCGCGCCAGTTGCGCAAAAAGCGCATTTAAGCGGACAACCGACTTGGCTTGAAACACAAACGGAATTACGACCGTCTTTAAAAAGCATTTTTACGCCTTCTACTTGATAGAGCTCGCTTCGTCTCAGAACTGGCAAAGCCAGATTCTTCGCCTTGCTCGCACTCGCGCTGTGCGCTCGTTCCGCTCCGTCTTTTAATCTAAATAAAGTTTTAACTACATTGCCGGATTTTGAAACGACTTCCTTTTTTACGGTAAAAGAAAATATCGGAAATTCTTTTTCCAGTAAATCGCGAACCGAAATCGGCAACACTTTAATGTCAGCATAGTTATGCTTACCTTCGTGATAAACCGCGTTCAACAATTGTTTAGCGCGATACTGCGGAATATTATTTTTCTCCAAAAAATCTATAAGAAGCTGTCTGAAAATCATGACAAAAATGTTAAATTTAGGGCATTTGTCAGAAACTTACAACATGTATTTTCCTTATTCATCAGATGAAATTGCTATTTAAGGCTTTAGATTTGTAGTTTTTCTTTGACAACAACAGCGATTTGTCTAAAATTGACATCTTATTAACAAATTATAACCACTGAATCCATATGCTACTTACCATTTTACACCAACCGAACCAAAGAATAGAACATATACAAAGAAATTTAAAACGCGAGAATATAGAAGTTGACCACAGGGCTCTTGAAAATGATGATTTAGCGCCCGGACTTTTTGATTCAAACGCTTTTCTTTTTTATTGCGACGCAAACGGATGCGACTCTTTATCTTTTATACAGCGAGTACGAAGCATTAAACGTTCTATTCCAATAATTGTGGTGGATGCCGTGGAAAATCAGGATGTAAAGAAAAAAGCTCTTGCACTCGGAGCTGATTGTTATTTCTCGGAACCGCTCGCTTATCATTCGCTTGCCCTTTTTATAAAAAATCTGATTTTCAGAAAAACACTTAACAATGCCAATAAATGGTTGCGCGCTTTTAACGTATGGCTTGATATTGAAAGCCGTTTTGCAAAGCGAGAAAACTATTCCATCGCACTCCGAAACAAAGAATTTGAGCTTTTGGAATTTTTTATAATAAATCGTGGAAAAATTTTAACGCGCAATGCGATCCTTGAAAATGTATGGGACAGGAACGCGAATTTCGCCAGCAACACGGTTGACGTGCATATAAACAGACTGCGCAGAAAAATTGACGATCCTTTCAGTGAAAAATTAATACATACCATCCACTGCATCGGGTATGTTTTTGATAAACGCGAACCGGAATACAGGGGTCAACAATCGGAAATAAATAGAAAGCGGAGAAAAGCTAAGTCTAAATGAAGCCTGTGAGGTATTTGTTACGCATATGTTAATATTATGATGTATGTTGCCAAAAACAATTCTGGTTACGAATAAAACGAATATTCTTTATTTAAGCGGGTTTTCGGGATCGGGATATCTGGTTTTGCATGGAGGAAAAGGCTTTTTATTTACGGATGGCAGATATAAAATCTTGGCTAAAAACGAGGTGAATGGCGAAGCCAGAGAGGGTGGCCTGGGCCAAACATTGCCGCGCGGATACGAAATAGTAGATACGACAAACGGATTTGATGATGCATGGCGTAATTTTTTAAAAAAAACGCATGCGCGCGTAATAGGAATTGAAGGAAATTACATGACTTTAAAATTTCTTAAACAGCTCAAAAGGCTTTCGAGAAAAGTTAAATTGATTGATGTTAAAGATGGGCTGGATAAAAAACGCATGGTAAAACGCCCGCATGAACTTAATAATATAAAACATGCGCAAAGCATTACGGAAAAAGTTTTTGAAGCTTTAAAAAAAGAGCTCAAAAAAGGCATAACGGAAAAAGAAATCGCGTGGCGAATTGAAGTTCTTGCCCATAAATTCGGAGCAGACGGAATGGCTTTTCACCCGATTGTCGCTACAACTAAAAATAGCGCTTGTCCTCATCATAAAAACAGCTCTAAACGCCTGCGGAAAGGCGACATTTTACTTATTGATATGGGCGTTAAATATAATGGATATTGCTCCGACATGACGCGTATGATTTTCACTGCGGAGCCGACAAAAGAACAAAAGAAAATTTATGAACTTGTGCTGGAGGCTCAAGAAAACGCAATTAAAAATTTGCGCGCAGGAATAACGGGAAAAGCGGTCGATAAATTTGCGCGCGGTGTTATTAAAAAAGCCGGCGTAGAAAAGAAATTCAGTCATTCTCTCGGCCACGGCGTAGGTTTGGATATTCATGAATTGCCTAATTTGTCGCAAAAATACAAGGAGAAAATTCCGGAAGGCAGTGTTGTTACAATTGAACCAGGAGTTTATTTGGAAGGGAAATTTGGCGTAAGAATTGAAGATATGGTTTTAGTCGGCCGGAATGGCGTTACAAATCTCACAAAAACCCCAAAATCTATACAGAAATGCATTATTAGACTAAAATAGCTCCAGTTATGTGCGGCATTATTGCTTACAAAGGGCGTCGGCGTGACGCGGCAACGCTTGTTTTAAAAGGCTTAAAAAAACTTGAATACCGCGGATATGATTCATGGGGAATTGCTGTGAAAAAAGCTCAAAATGATATTTTTGTGTATAAAAAAACGGGGAAAATCGGAGAAATTGATTTAAAAAAATTGACGTTACCGAAGGGTGAAATTGCAATGGCGCATTCGCGCTGGGCAACTCACGGAGGAGTAACAGATCGCAACGCGCATCCTCATGCAAGTTGTAATAACCGCATTGTCGTTATTCATAACGGCATTATTGAAAATTATTTGCCGCTCAAAAAGAATCTCATTAAAAAAGGACATAAATTTGTTTCCGAAACCGATACCGAAGTCGCGGCGCATTTAATTGAAGAAAGCTTAAAAAAATTCAAAGGAAAAATTTCCGTAGAAACTTTTAAAAACGCCGTGCAAAAAACCCTAGCAAAATTAAAAGGAAGATACGCATTTTTGGTTATGTGCGCCGACTGCCCTGCTTTAATAGCCGCGCGAAGAGGCTCGCCTCTGATAGTGGGGAAAGGCTTTGATGGCGAATATTTTATAGCGTCCGACATACCGGCATTTTTGGAATACACAAACCGCGTTATGTATTTGGATGACGATGAAATGGTTGTGATTGACGGAGGGCATGAATTTATCAATTTAAAAACCGGACACAAAATTGAAAAACGTTTGATAGAAATAAAATGGAAGGCGCAACAAGCCGAGAAAGGCGCATTCCCCCACTTCATGATTAAAGAAATAACCGAACAGAAAGAAACGATCCATCGCGCGCTGAATCAGGATGAAAAATTGATAAACCGAGCGGCTGATGCGATTAAAAACGCTTTCGGAACGTATTTGGTGGGATGCGGAACAGCCGGAAAAGTCTGCATTGCCGCGAGTTATATGTTTTCACAAATTTCCGGAATGCACGTTAATGTTACTTTCGGTTCCGAATTTGAAAATTGCAGACATTTTATTAAAAAAGGCAGTTTGATAATCGCCGTTTCGCAAAGCGGAGAAACAGCGGACACTCTTGAAGCAATGGCAATCGGAAAACGAGCCGGCGCGAAATTAATGACAATTGTAAATGTGGAAGGCTCCAGCATGGATAGACTGGCTGAAATTTCAATATATATAAAGGCGGGACCGGAAAAAGCGGTGGCTTCCACAAAAGCGACAACCGCGCAGATGGCGATTTTAACGATGCTTGCTTACGCTTGCGCGGGGCGTTTGCGCGAAGGGAAAAAGGTTTTGCTTGAAGCAAGTTCGCAAATAAACGACATGCTTAATCCGAGATATGAAAATCATATTTATGCCCTCGCGCGAAAAATCAAAAACGTTGAGAGTATGTATGTAATCGGGCGCGGCGCAAATTATCCGATGGCGCTTGAAGCGGCCATAAAATTACAGGAAGTTTCGTATATACATGCTGAAGGTTTTGCGGGAGGAGAGCTTAAACACGGACCAATTGCGCTGATAAGCAAGGGAACGCCGTGCATTGCGCTTGTGGCTAATGATGAAACCCATGACGACATTATTTCAAACGCGATGGAAATTAAAGCGCGCGGAGGATTTATTATAGGCGTTTCTCCTCAACACGAAGCGGTTTTTGATTATTGGATTAAAGTGCCGGATGCGGGCGCGGCATCCCCTATCGTTAATATAATCCCCGTGCAGATTTTGGCTTACCAGCTTGCTATCTTACGGGAAAACAATCCCGATATGCCGAGGAATTTGGCGAAATCGGTGACGGTGAAATAGAATAAAACAATCCTATTTTTTCTTTTTGTTTAATAAATCATCTACTGCATGAATTAAGCTATCTGCCGCGGTTTTATCATCAGAGGGTGATGTTGATCTATAACGAAGATTTTTTTCATCGGCAGGATCTTCTGTCTCATCATCTTCCGGTATGGCATCATCATCGGGGTATA
>JBBUCQ010000141.1:0-2136 GCA_038057715.1 Patescibacteria group bacterium
AGTTTGGGAGAAACAAACTCGGTGGGCGTCGGTTTTCTCCGATGTCTAACAAGACCTATGCTCCCATCAGGCGAAGGGACACCTATAGATCGCGGCACAGTATCATACAATTTCGCGAAAGCCTCGGTAGAGCTAATAAAATAGCATGCATACCGCAGTATTTCATCTATAATGAACGGATTTTCTGTTATCGTACTGACTAACATTTCCACAGCATCCGGCGATATTATTTGGGTCGGAGTAGGAGGGTTGGTAGCAATGGTAGCCAAAAAATTCTGCTTAAACTTTGAAGGATCAAACGGTTCCAGTTTTTCTTGTGGTGAGTCTGGAGGTGGCATAAAAAATGGTTAAATGTTAAAGGGGGTCATTATAATATCTTCTTTATCGCATTAGCAAGCCTTTTTTCATCCGGGATATTATAATCTTCGGTTTTTAGAAGAGGAGGGATTACGTCAAAGCCGGTTACGCGGGAAACGGGTGCTTTTAAAAATTGCATGGCGTGTTCCATAATTTGCGCGGAAATTTCAGATGCTAGTCCGAGCGTTCGCGGAGCTTCTTGAATAATTACACAACGGCCGGTTTTTTGAACAGATGCCAAAATTGTTTCAGTGTCCAGAGGAGAAAGGGTTCTCAAATCAATAACTTCAATTGAAATATTTTCTTTGGAGAGAGCTGCGTGGGTTTTTAAAATCACAGGAATCATCGCGCCCCAGCCGATTACGGTTACATCACTCCCTTCAATCATCACGCGCGCTTTTCCGAGAGGAATTTCATAAAGTTCTTCCGGCACTTCTTCTTTCAAAGATCTATAAAGTTTTTTCGGTTCCATAAAAATCACAGGATCGGGATCGCGAATCGCAGAGATCAATAAACCCTTTGCGTCGTATGGGGTTGAAGGGCAGACAACTTTTAGTCCGGGAATGTGAATATAAAGCGTTTCCATGCTTTCGGAGTGATGTTCAAGCGCTCGTACTCCGCCGCCGTACGGAAAGCGCACCACAAGAGGACAGGTTAATTTTCCGCGTGTTCGAGTTCTCATGCGCGAGGCGTGATTTATTAATTGGTCAAAAGCGGGATACACAAATCCATCAAATTGAATTTCAACGACCGGCTTCATTCCCGCCATTGCGAGTCCTATTGCCGAGCCGACGATTGCGGCTTCCGCGAGTGGAGTATCGATAGAGCGTTCCGCGCCAAATTTTTTATAAAGACCATCGGTAATTCTGAAAACTCCGCCGTTTAGTCCGACATCTTCGCCCATAACGAGCACGCTTTTATCCCGCTCCATTTCTTGATGGAGAGCTTGGTTTAGAGCGGCGGCGATGGTTAATAGAGCCATTAGGAATTAGGTTTTAGAGAATTTAATAAAAATTCTTTTTGATCTTTTAAAGTTTGCGTCGGTTCGGCAAATAAATAATCAAACATTTCTTCGGGTTTTGGTGGCGGAGTTTTTGACGCTATTTCAACCGCTTTTTGGATTTTTTCGTCAGCTTCTTTTATGACGACTTTTTCAAAATCATCTTTCCATAATCCCTTTTTTTGTAAAAATAATTTGTAGCGCAAGATCGGATCGCGCGCTTTCCAATATTCAACTTCCTCGCGCGGACGGTAGCGGGATTCATCATCCGAGGTTGTGTGATTGCCTGCGCGATATGTCACAGCTTCAATTAAAGTCGCACCTTCACCGTTTCGGGCGCGGGCAACGGCTTCCGACATTGCGGAAAAACATGCGAAAATATCATTCCCATCAACTTGTACTCCGGGAATTCCCGCAGAATCCGCTTTTTGGGCGAGAGTTTTTGCCGCAGTTTGCCGCGATCGCGGAATGGAAATCGCCCATTGATTATTTTGGCAGAAAAAAATCGTCGGGATTTTAAAAACGCCCGCAAAATTCATGGCTTCATAAAAATCACCGGTGGAAGTCGCGCCATCGCCGAAATATGAAACCGTTATACCCGGTTTTTTCTGCATTCGAAGTCCCCACGCATATCCGACAGCATGCGCGGGATGTGAGCCTACGGGAATTGAAACCGGAGCAACATTGGCATCAACATGACTTCCCCATTCATTCCCCATCCAATATAAATAAATTTTTTCCAAAGGTACGCCGTGCAAAAGGCAAACTCCAAGTTCGCG
>JBBUCQ010000141.1:2236-5918 GCA_038057715.1 Patescibacteria group bacterium
TTATAAGAGGATCTTACAAACGGCCCCGACGCGACATATTTAAATCCCATTTTTTCACCTTCACATCTATACCATTCAAACTGTTCAGGCTTAACATATTCTACCACAGGCAAATTCCATTCTTTCGGGCGCAAATATTGTCCGATTGTTAAAAAGTCCACGTTCACTTTTCGCAGATCGCGCATAGCTTCCAAAACTTCTTCCGACGTTTCACCAAGCCCGACCATTATTGAAGATTTTGTGTAAATTTTCGGCGCGGATTTTTTTACATAATCTAAAACCGCCAAAGACTGCCCGTAATTTGCACGCATATCGCGGACGGATTTTTGCAGTCGTTTTACGGTTTCAATATTATGACCAAAAACATTCGGTCGCGCATCAACAACTTTTTGAATATCTTTTTCCATGCCTTTAAAATCCGGCGTTAGAACTTCAATAATTATTTTCGGACATTTTTTACGAAGCGCTTTTATGCATTCCGCAAAATGTTCGGAGCCGAAATCCTCTAAATCGTCGCGGTCAACGGAAGTTATAACGGCATAATCAATTCCGAGCGCAGAAATTGCATCCGCCAATTTTCGCGGTTCTTCAATATCAAGAGGTTTCGGTCTGCCATGATTTACATTGCAAAATCTGCACGCGCGTGTACACGTATCCCCCATTATCATAAAAGTTGCAGTGCCGCTTCCCCAGCACTCTCCAATATTCGGGCACATTGCCGATTCGCAAACTGTGGCGAGTTTTAAATCATGCGCTCTTCCGCGAACTTTTAAATAACGCGAATTAGGCGGAGTGCAGCGGATTTTTAGCCAAGCCGGCTTTTGTAGCGCGCTTTTCATGGGAAGGCCTTTACTATACAGGATTATATTTTTAGAACATTTTCAACCCGATTTTTTTGACATATTTATATATTACAGGTTTAATTTGGTCATAAAACATATTATGGCAGTAGAAACACAACCAGGTCAGCGGGAGGAAATTGAATTGGAACAAGGTGGTCGGCTTACTCGTGCGCGCATGGATCGTTTCGCGATAACCGAGCAAGGAGGAAAAGTGATGGATGGTCACGCCACGCTTGTTTGTATTCCATCATTAGGGGTGGAGGGTGAAAAACTTTTTAAAGTGAATATGTCCGATGATTTAATCGTGCCAAATCCAAATCAGCCACGCGAATACTTTGATCCTGAAAAAATGGCTGAAATGAGAAAAACAATTAAAAAAATGGGTCAGGTACAACCGCTTAGCGTTGTTCCTATTGTATTGGAAGATGGGACCAGAAAATTATTTATTATTGATGGAGAGCGCCGTTTTAGAGCAGTTAAAGAACTTGGTTTATCTACGGTAAAAGTAATTGTTGCGTGGGCATCCGATGAAAAAAAGATTTTATATAGAGCTCTTAGCCTGAACTTATCAAAAGCCGATCATAATCCGATTGAAATCGCGAAAGCTTTTCAAAGAGCGATTGATCTCGAAAAATACGAAAAATCACCGCTTAGTAAACAAGACATAGCAGACGAAATAGGTTTTTCTCTTAGCACTTTATCCAGATACTTGGAATATCTTGAACATTTAACGCCCGAACTCCAAGAAATGCTTGTAAAAGGTCAGATTTCAGTAAGCGTAGCGGATGGTATCGTTAAACGGGCTAAAGAACACGGAGAAAAATTGGATCTTGGAGAGGTGGCAAAAGATATAGGAACCAGTCGCGGCAATGCTGATTTTATAGTTCATGCGGCAGTTAGCAAAGCTTTGAGGGCAAGCGGGCATGGAGTTGATGCCACGAGAGGCGAGGTTAGAAGTGCGATTAGTAAGCTCGATTCAAATTTAGTCGCGGCATGCAATGCCGCAGATGTTATTTTAGGCGCCGATGTGGACATCGTTCTGGAATGTTTTTTTGAAAGGGCGGACAGTAGCCGACCTCCCGATGTAATGCGCGATAAAATAGGGAATTTACATGGTCGTTTAGCAAAGATGATGGAGATTATAGAACAAGCAATAGAGCCGCCTCCGGCGCTAGAAAAAGTTCCGGGGAAACCCGATTTTGCCAAGTATATTCAAAAAAAAGAAAAACATTTTGGTCACCATGTCCGTTTGGAAATGGCGCAAACCTTGGCAAAGACTACCGATGAACACGGGAAATTTACAACATGGGGCGAATTAATCAGCAAATCCGGGGTTGATGCTAAAACGTCTACCGCTAACATACGTTTATTGGGGCAAGAATTGCGAATGATCGGTATTGAATTGCAAGAATGTATTTTAAGAAGAAAGAGTAGTCGCGAGACGTACGCAAAAGTAAAGGCGTATCGTTTGGCATGGATAACGGAACAGCGTCAGGCGGAAATTGATACTTCGGCGCCGGATATGCCGGTATCCGACGGGCATCCAAGAAGAATGAGCGATGAACAAAGGGCGGCGGCTATAAAAGCCGCGCAAGAAAGGGCAGCGGTGGCGAAAGGAGATAAAGGCGTTTGGTTGAAAGACCTTGAAATTGCATGCAAGGCTTCAACTCCGGATCCCGATTTACTAAGGGCGGCGGAAGCTGTTGCGCAAAATGTCCAAAGAATTGGTTATTCATATACGGTGCGCGGCGGAACAGAATTTGGACAAAGACTCGGCATGAAAATAGAAGTACTTAGGAGGGGCAATAAGAAAATTTATATAGTACGCAGTAATGTGCGCGGATTTTCTTTAAATTTTAGACCGTCAGCACGCATATTCGGTGATTTAATAGCTGACGCTTTGCATGTAGAAAAAAACACCGTCACGGTTGATGTTCAGGATTTATAAAAACATTTACGCCTTATACACCAAATCTCCCTCCTTCACCTCCTGCTTAACTTCAACGCCCACGCTTTTCCCTTTGGTCGCGCTTTTTACCGGTTTGTGGCTATATTGCAAAGATGTTACAGCCTGAATAAACTCATCGTCTTTATGCTTAAAGCGCAGAACTTCGCCGAGCTTAATTCCGGCGCTTAGCTTAATAATCCCCACGCCGATTCTGTCGTAATAGTGGGTGATTTTGCCGATGGGTTTGGGAGCTTTTATCTTAGGAGTTTTTGTTTTTGCCATCTTCGCCGTTTTTTTAACTTTAGTCGGCATAAAAAAAAGGGGTTAATGAATATAGAAAATATACACCTCTTTTCGCTTACAGCCAATCTTTTTTCCTAAAATACCAATACAGAATTGCGACAGAAAGGATCATTGCGCCGACCGATACCTCTAGTCCATATTCCCATTCAAACGCGGCAACTTGTTTAAAATTCATTCCGAAAATTCCCGCGATTAAACTCGGCACGAGAATTATCGCGCCCCAACTCGTAATTTTTTTCATTGTTTCATTCAAATTATTGGAAATCACCGCGAGATGAATTTCAGTTGAGCTGTTTAAAATATCGCGATAAGTGGAATTAATTTCCATAAGCTGTGTAAGAGAGGAAGACAAGATTCTAAATTCGCGCAACATTTCTTCATCCAGAAATTCCAGGTGTTCATTTTCAATTGCCACAATAACTTCACGATTCGCGACCAGCGCTTTATGAAAATAAATTATTGATTTTTTAACGGTCAAAATTTGCTGCATTAATCGTGCGCCCGGCTTTGAATTAACCGCTAACACTTCAGCTTCTTGCACGGTTTCGTTTAATATATCCAAAGAGTCGTAATAATGTTCTATTATTTC
>JBBUCQ010000142.1:0-3164 GCA_038057715.1 Patescibacteria group bacterium
TCTGCCGGAATATTAATTATTCCTTGAGATAAATCTTGTTCAATATCTCTAATGGTATAAATGTGTCCTTGAGTTGTTACGGATTCAGGCAAATCTGCGCTACGCAATGAAGAACCGGCAATCATCAGCGCTAAATCCATAACCGGACTAAAGGTATCATTATAATATTTTTCCAATTCTTCTTGCGTCAGTACTTGCCGTGTTTGTGCCCGTTCATAGTCAAAAAGCATGGCATCTTTAATTACGCGTTTAAAATATTCTTCCGAATTTTCGTCCGCCCGCGCCATATTAACTAAATGGCCAATAGCAAAACGGTATAATTCTACTATTTGAGGTCCTCCATTTTTGGTATTCATTGCAGATAAAATATTTTGGACATAATCTTCATGGTCATCCGAAACATGTCTGTCTCCATCCAATACATCATCAATGTGACGGCAGAAAAAATAAGAGGCGCGAAAAACTTTTGCAGGAAGCGCATTTTTTAAGGTAGAGATATATAGCTTAAAAACAAGCTGCCAGTATTTTGGTGATCTTACGATAAGATGACCGGCTTCTTGTAAACATATTTTTTCAATACCCATTCTAGAAAAATTAATTCGCCATTTTTAGCGCAATGGCAGCTTGGTTTGCAAAAATCATAATGAACTCATCGTCAAATACGCTTAAATTTCCTTCCGGCGATAAATAAAGTATGAGGGATCCCAAAAGTTCGTCTTTGACTTGCAGGGGTATTATAAACGCGGAGCGCAAATTGTTTTTGCGAGCTAGCGACGGCATCGGATAAAAAGGGCTGCTTAATATGTCCAAAATTTTCATTGGTCCGCCTTGTTCAACCGCTTTTTCTAGCAGACTTCCTTTGTATGGCGAGACTTTTCTGCTCCACCAGTCTTCGCCGACTCCGCTTTGCGCGGTAAGTATCAGTTTGCTGGTGCTTTTTTGGAAAAGCCGCAGAGTAACGGCATCAACTTTCGCGAACATTACAATCGCATTAACTATAAATGTAGCTATCTGTTTTTTGTTCGCGCCTGAAGTTAAAGCAAAATTTATTAGCTCTATTAAGTAATCCAACTGGCGCCTCTGTCTTCCCATTTCTTTATATGCATCTTGCATTTTTTCAAAACGATCCTGAAGTTCTCGCTCCCATTTTTTCTGCGAAGTTACGTCTCTATAAAAAACGGAAAATCCTATTACGCTGTTGTTGTGACTTTTTATAGAATTTAATGTAATGGATACATTGAGAGGTTTTCCATTTTTGTGCAATCTTATTGTTTCAAAATTACGCACCAATCCTTTATTTCTTGCTTCTTTGATAAGCTCCAGAGATTCTCCGTCGGAAAGTCTCTCTTTTGGAATTATTGCCTGAATTGATTTCCCTATTATTTCTTCAGCTTTAAATCCGAACATTTGTTCCGCTCCGATATTCCAGCTTTGTACGATATCTTCTTCCGTTATACCGACGATCGCTTCGGGGCAATATTGCGTTATTGAAGCTAAAAATGATTTTGTTTCTTGCAATCGTTGTTCGGCGGCTTTTAATTGTCTTAAATCCGTTATTGTAGCCATGTTTCCACCTTTCCCAAAAGGAACCGCATTTATTAGAACCGGTATATATTCCCTGGTTTTTGAAATAAGAGTCACTTCGTAATGACCGGTTGCTCCCGTTTTCCTTTTTTTATTTTCTTCCATGATTTTTTGTTTGTTTTTTTCATCAAAATATTTATAAGAAACCGTCCCGAAAAGTTCTTCGGCGCTATAGCCGGATATGGATTGCAGGGCCGGATTTGTATATATTGTGCGTTCTTCCGTATCGTTAACCCACACTCCTTCGCTCATGTGTTCAACAACATGGTGGAAATATTCTTCGGTTTTATATAAAAGGGCGAGTTTAAGAGATTGGCTAAGATTTTCCGAAATTATTTCTATAATCGCTTTTTGATTTTCAAAAGTTTGATATGTGTCGGTTTCAATATTTAGGGCGCCTATCACTTTATTATCGTAAATCAAAGGTACGCAAAGTTCGGATTTCGTTTCCGGCCTTACTAAACGATAATCCGGATTACGATTTATATCGGGTACGCATATTGTTGTTCCTTCCCTGATGGTTTTCCCAATGATACCGAGTTGTAATGGAATTGTGCGGGGTGCTTCTTCGGGATCGGGAGTTACAAGACGGAGCACGTCGGGATTTTTTTCATCGCGTATCCAAATGTAAATGTGGTCAAATTTCAGTTTCTTTTTTAAAACACCGCATACGTTAAAACAAAATTCTTCAAAAGTTCTGCATTTACTTATATTTGCGTTGACAAAAGCAAGCACCTCAAGCAGGAGAGTCGTCTCGGCAAGGCGCGACTTAATCGACGCTGTTTCGTCATCAAACCCTTTGCTATAAACGGTAGGATCCATTGGAGTCTAATTATATAGCGTAGACGGTGATTTGTTAAGTGGAAAATTATAGATATAATGGATGTATATGGCAGGCGGTTTTATTAAGAAAGTAAGGAGGAGACCTTTTATCAGTTTTATTGCCGCTTTAGTCATTTTGTATGTTTTTTGGCTTTTTATAGCGGTTTTGCCGTTTTTACGTTTTGCGTTTAATCCCTTCGGTCTTTTTGGCGGCGAGAAAAATTATCTTGTTGTTTTTCAGAATAATTATGAGCTTCGGCCGACCGGCGGGTTTATTTCTTCATTTGGAATTTTGACGCTGAAAAATGGTTTGCCGGTTTCTTTTAATTTTGAAGATGTTTACGGAACTGTTGACGACCACGGTTTTGTTGAGCCACCGGCTCCGATGGGAAAATTACTCGCTCATCCGACTTATAAAGGTTATACGTTTCGCGATGCGAATTTTTATCCGGATTTTCCGAAGTCCGTTTCGGAAATGGAGCGTATGTTGCATTTAACTCGGCCGTTTCAGCGAGTAGATGGAGTTTTTGCCGTTGATGTGACGTTTATTGAAAAATGGCTTTCCAAAGTCGGGTCCGTAAAAATTAATGGCGAAAAACTTGAGCCGGAACATTTGGTTGAACAAATTGAGAATGAAGTAGCCGGAGTTGATTTGCATGATTTAGAAGCGCTCAAAAACAGAAAATCAATTTTAAAAACGCTCGCGGTTAAGCTTGGCTTGAAATCTTTAAGACCTTGGAATCTTCCGGGATTTTTTA
>JBBUCQ010000143.1:0-8322 GCA_038057715.1 Patescibacteria group bacterium
AGACCGTTGTCATTGCCCAAATTCCCGTTGGCATCCAGTTTCATAATCATTGCCTCGGTATATTCCTGCCATGAACCGAGGACCTTTTTTTTGATGCCCGTGTGCCATGTCCCAGCTATTGCGTATCCGGAATCGGCGGTTTGCACTATTGCGTAACCATCCAAATCTTTTTTCCCGCCAATGGTTTTCCCCCATTGATATTTTAAATTCACATCCGTTTTTATTAACGTAATGTTTCTGGCTCTAAAAGGGGCTCCTGTTTCCTCAAGGGTGTCAGCGATTTTTTCCATGTCTCTTTTTGATGCCGGCGTTTCCGCGCTCCCGGGAGGGTATTTTTTGTTGTATTTATTCATCGTTTCTTCGGCCGCTTTTGACCGCTCGGCAATTTTTTGATCGGCGAGTCCGATAGCAAGACTGTTTCCCATGATGATATATCCTCCGTCTTTTGTTTTTTCTATTACAGGTTCTTCCAAATATTTTTTAAGTTTGAGAGTTCTTGTCCATTGAAATTTGCCTTTTTTGTCCACTTTTACCGCCGCAAAGCTTAATTCTTTGCCGGCATTTTTTTTCAGTTCCGTAATTTCATCCGCCGCTAAACTGGAGGAGAAAAAGGTTCCTAAAGCAATATATCCGCCATCATTTGTTTGTTCAGCCGTAAAGAAGTTTCCGAACGGTATGTGCATTTTATTAGGGGTTCCAACATGGAGGCTTTTGTCGGGGTTCATTGTCAAATTTGGGATTTCGAGAGGCACGCTTTCCAGTCCGGTTGCCCATTCGTAATTCCCGTTTTTATTTAATTTCACGAGAGCGGGCACGTCTTGATCATTTTCATCTACAAGTTTGATATTGCCGATCAAAATATAACCGCCGTCTTTCGTTTGCTCTGCGAATTTGACTGGGAATTGTTCGTCGGCGTCAATTTCTTTTAGCCAATTGGTTTCGCCATTGGTATTAAAATTCCCCAAAAACATTATGTGCATTACATCAGCTACGTCCCGCTGTCCGACTAATTGCCCTGTCAATCCTGACATAACAAATCCGCCGTCTTTCGTAGGGATAAGTTTAGCCGGGGTGTCTGTGCTTTGTTCACTTATTGTTCTTGTCCAGATGGGATTTCCTTTACCATCAATTTTTACTACCAAATTATCTCCCTGTGCCTCAAGTGATTCTTCTTGTTCGTCTGTTGTCATAAACTCTCCACTGACATTTCCGGCCGCGACATAATTCCCGTCTGTCAGCTGGGTAACAGCATAGCCATCCGAACTGCAATTATTATAAAGTTTGCTCCATTCTTTACTCCCATTGCTATCAGCTTTGATCCAAAACATGCTATAGCCGCACAATTCGCTGGGATTAACGGTGTGTCCTGTAATGACAAATCCGCCGTCTTTTGCTTGTACTATTCCATAAGTATCAGTTAATTCTTTTAGGCGGTATGATTTTATGAATGTTGTAGTTTGCGTAGTTTGGCACTTGTCTTTTATCGCGGAAACAACACTATTTAGGTAGTTTCTTGTATCAGGAAAATATAACAAAAACGCAACCGCAGAAATTACCGCTATTGCGATTATGGGAATGTAAATTTTTTTACGCATTTTACGCATAAGGTAATCTTCCTATTATTAAAGCGAAATTGCAAATAATTTGTTGTATATATTTCGTAGCAGTAATATAATTTATTTAGAAAGCATATTTATTTTTTAACCACAAAATATGAAAAAAATTCTCGCGATTTTAACAATAATGATAGTCGCCGTCACGCTTTTTGCCGGATGCGGAACGGAAAATCCGGCGGAAACGGCAAGCAAGGAAGCGGTAAAAAATCTAACTGATTTGGTGGCAACCCAGCAGAAACTTGGAGAAACATATGACCCGAACGATCCTGCGGCTGCGGCGAAAGTGATGGAAACTTATGCCAAATTCGGGGCGCAAATGGAGCTTCAGGAATTTGAAAAGGCGGAAGCGGTGGATGCGCCAAGCGATTTCCCCTCAAGCCTGATATATGGCAAAGGTAAAATTACGGAATCTTCCGACGATGGCGACGAAAGTTATATAAACAAAAGCGTTACTATAAAAACGACTGAAGATGTCAAAACTGTAAAGGAATTTTACAAAAATCTATTTTCACAAATTCCGTGGAAGATTACATCTCAATCCAGTGAATCTGGCGGTGCTTCTTATAAGGCGAAAGATGCCGCGAATCTTGAAGCAAGCGTAGACATCAGTTCTGATCCATATTCCAAAATAATAAATGTGCGCATCTGGTATTCTGGCGATATTAAGAGCTAGTAATACCTTAAAACGATACTGTGATAATTCCCCTCAAGCGATCGTTGGTTGAAAATCCCACCACCAGCATTGTGCCTATTTTTTTCATTATCAGCTGGTCTGTATCTTTTTCATATGTTGTGTAGCCCAAGGCTTCAAGCTCTTTTTGGACGGCATCTATGTCTGTCCGTGTGACAAGGCGGCCGACGACGTATTCCATAGAAAATCCGCCAATATTATCTATCAATTTTACGTCCTCAAACACGCGCTCCAAGATCGGCAATATTTCTTCATGTATTTTTTGACTTTTTCCTTTTGCAATTGTGTCGATTTTTTTAGTATTTTTAAAATTTGTCTGCGCCCATGTTTTTGCCTGAAATTTTAACGGACATGCGGCCGCTTCATAATTTTTCAGCGCATATAAATTATTCGTTTTTACATTAGTGGATAGTATTTTGGGATTTTGTTGATTTATGACCAGTTCGTTGTCATTTTCTATCTCCGGAACGAAATCAGCCACTTTAATATATGCGCTTATGTCTTCCGCTGTAATTGCCGAATAGTCTGAAATTAAACCGTCCCGCTCAACGGGACCGGTGTTACCATTAACATCCAATTTAACCAAAAGGGCGTCATCATTATAAAAAGTTTGTCCGTGATTAGCTTCCCGCTCAGTGGAATTTCTTTGCAGACCGGCGATAACAACGCCCTGATCGGGCGTCGCTTTTGCGTCAAAGCCCAAAAATTCTTTGCCAACCCCGCCGATTTTTTTAGCCCATTGGACGTTAAAATCGCTATCCGTTTTTATTGCCATGATTTTATTAAGGTTCACATCCAGTTTTTCCGTAATATCAATGGTTCCTTTTTCAATATCAATACCCAAGTCGGATTCCGATTCGGAACTTTTTGATTTTTTCGGCGCGTTCTTTTTGTTTTTTAAATAATTATTATAGTCTTCGTCTGCTTTGTTGTTCCAAGCTTTGTAATTTTTAATAAAAACGAACCCGTCGTCCTTTGTTTTTGCGGTAAAGAAACCCGTAAGCGGTACGCCGATGCCCACGGTTTTCGCCCATTGATAATTTCCGTTTTCATCCAATTTTATTGCAGTAAGATATTCCGGTGCGGCGACTTTGGCTCGCGCTCCGCCCGCAATAATCGGATTAAGAAGCCCGAATATCAAATAGCCTTTGTCTTCGGTTTGCCCGGCAGAATAAAAAGAACCGGCGCGCGCGCGATAATTTATTCCTTTCATTTTAGCAGGTATTCCTTCCAAGCTTTTTGTCCAAATGGTGTTTCCGTTGCTGTCCAGTTTCATTATAACGGCCAGATTATTTGCTTTTTTCACCGCATCGTCATCATTGACAGATGCACTTTCATTCGGGACGGCGATCATGCCGGTCAGCAGGATATTGCCATCACTGTCTTTTAAAAACCCCTGATTTAGTTTTGTGTCTGAAATAAGAGGATCCCAAGAAAGCAAATTGGTTTTCTTGATCCATAGTTTTTTGCCGGAACCGTCAAACTTTCCAATAACAAAGTGATGAAGAAAATCCGCTCCTTCATATCCCACTTCCGCGATGGCCGCCGAAAGGAAAAATCCGCCATTGGAATCCGCAAAAATATTTACGGGAATATCCAGGCTCAAACCCATTAAAGTTTCGGTCCAAACATGCCGGCCACTCGCATCAAATTTAGAGATCAAAATATCGCCCGAGAATTCTTGTTTTTCAAATAATTCATCATTCAAAAATCCGTTTGTTTCACCGGCCAAAATATAACTGCCATCGCTTAGTTGTGCGACTGCATGCCCTCTGTCGTTGCCGGCTTTCGGAAGCAGGGGATCAACGGTAACATTGTTTTCCGATTGTATAAAATTCGCCCACTGCTTTTTGCCTGCGGAATCGACTTTCATAATAAACGCATCGTCATCGCTCATGTATTTGTTTGCTATTGCTCCGCCGGTTAAAACGTAGCCTTCGTCCGAAGTCAGAGAAACGCTGTTTGCAAGATTTGAGTCTTTAAAATGATACGTTTTAATAAATCCGGAGCTTTGTATGGGATTTCCGCCGCAGTCGGTTTTATTTTTTTTGACAGCGGCTTGAGTTGCTCCTACCAAAACAACAAGGCATATTAAAGTCGCTGATATGGTAAATTTAATTGACCATGAGAATTTTAACATTGATATATTATACCACAAAACGCCTTTTTAGAAAAGCGCGCGGTTTGTAATTTTAGGGTATAATGATTCCAATTATTTACTTAACCAAACTTTAATTTATGGACAGTCACTTATCTTCGCATCCCGCCGGTTCAAAAAATCCAATTCAAAAACTGGAAGATTTTCTCGCACTTTATTTGGTAACAAAGGCGCCTTATACCATACCGGCGAGCGCAAGAGAAAAAATCGTCGCAATTGTTCCGTGGATTGATCTTATTTTAGTCATTGTATTCTTGCCGCTTTTAGTGGCGCTTTTGGGACTCAATTTTGCATTTTTCGGTTTTGCCGGGGCAATGGGAGTTTATGTTCCAGGATGGGGATTGGCGAGTATCATTGCCTTTGTAATTTTTATTATTGAAATTTGCGCGCTTCCGGGACTTTTTAAACGGAAAAAATATGCATGGACATTAGTTATGTATTCAGCTTTATTAACTATTATTAGGGACGTAGTTTTTTTTAGCGTTGGAGGAATTTTAGGAGGGATTATCGGTCTGTATATACTTTTTCAAATTAAAGAATATTACAAATAGGTGTTAAGGGTTGATATATTTGTCAAATTATGTTAAAATAACACTAGTAGTGTTTAACAAAAACAAAAAATTATGATTAAAATATTTCGTTCGCGACGGATATGGGTGATCACTTTCGTTGTCGTACTTGCAAGCGTCGTATTCTTCGCGCTCACCTTTGGAAAAGGAGTGAATGCGCAAACCAGCTCCCAATGTACCGATTCCGACGGCGGAAATGATCATTATGTCAAAGGCGTTCTGGGTGGGACCGCTGGGCAGTACGTCTATACTGATGCGTGCGGCTCTGGAACCAACAAAATTCCCAAAGCCAACCATCTCCAAGAGTGGGCTTGTAGTGGAAAACACGTGACTCTTGAAAATTATAATTGTCCGGGCGGTTGTAAAGACGGAGCTTGCGTAAAAGAACAGCCGAAGCCTACATGCACCGATTCCGACGACGGAAAAGATTATTCCGTGAAAGGAGAAACTACAGATTTTGGTGATACTAGGACAGATTCCTGTTTTGATTCAAATACCGTTACGGAATTTTATTGCGAACAAGCAGAAGGTCAAACACGACCTTCCAGAGGAGCGGAACAAAAAAGTTGTGAATACGGTTGCAAAGACGGCATCTGTGCGGCAGAACCAAGCGAAGAAGATTTAGATAGGCTTGAGCAACAAAAGAAAATACAAGAATTGATCACCGGTGCTAAAGGGATAACCGGTATGCTCAATGCCATAAGCGTGATGCAAAGGGCATTTATACAACTTGCACAGCAGGGCATTGCTATGCCGGAAGAGCTTGCGCAGACCATTGTGAGGGCGAAAGAGTTGGGCCCGAACATGAATGATTTTAAAAACAAAAATGCTGAAAATATCACTGACGATGAAGCTTTAACGCTCACGGATAACACGAATGAGCTGTGTGAACTCGGCTCGACGCTTGAAGAATGGGGTGATAAAGTTCCGGAATTTCTTCAAATTGGCGCGAAGATGAAACAGATGACCAAGGATTTGAAAAAGGCAAAGAGCGACGTGAAGCTTGCGGTAAAAGCCGCGGCAAGATCTAAATTCGGCATCTCCGATAAGGTTGATGAGCTTAATGGGGCACTTGAGGCGCTCACGGTGACGTCAGATGATGCCATGGCGAGTACTGATTTTGATGGAAAAGACGGAAAGTTCAATGAATTCTATGATCAGTTCCAAGATATTTACGACACTATCGGAGTGATTAATTCACTCCAAAATACCGCGAAGGCTAAGGTGGAATGGGGCAAACGCGTGAAGAACAATGCCAGTACGATCAGTAAGTTGGAGAGCGCAGGATCCGATGTGTCGGAGCTTGTTGCAAAGAATGATGAGGTAAAAGCGAAGCTTGATGAGCTCAATCCCGCGCTCGCGAAAAAGCCGATTGATCGCGACGAAGTTAAATGGATTTTTGAGGATTTAAAGTCGCGCCAAGCGGAATTTGTTGACATCGCAGATCAGCTCCGCGGTGTTAAATCATCGCTCCCCAAAGTGCAGACGGTAAAATTTGATGCGTCGCAGTTTAAAAATTTTGGTGCGTTCAGCCAGTTTTGCGGTGTGCCGCTTCAGGATGGTAATGAGGAAGAAATTTTATAGTATAATAAATTATATAAAAGCTTAACCATATATGAAAAACAAAGGAATTGACGTCGGATATATTATTCGTATCTTCGCGTGCATTTTGGCATTTCTTGCCGCAATTATATATTTTTCTTATTCATGCAGGGTTTTGGTGGGTAATTATTTAACAATAGCCACTGTCTCATGGCTTATTAATTTTGCCGTGGCAAGTGTCCTTCTCATGATAATGTTGAGCGTGACGGTTGTGTTGCTTCGTCCGTTTTGGATTGCCGTAATCACATATGGATTAGGCGCTGTTTTGTACGCTCTTATGGTTGGTTTTTCAATTGCCGCATGGATTACCGCCGCGGTTTTTTTCGTATTGTTGGTTTTATATTTATTTTTTGAAATTGGCCAATTAAACAACCAAATTAAGTTTTCAACGCATCCATTGGGAGATAAAAAAATATTGATTTGTTCACTTTTGGCCGTAATGATTTCTGTGGCTTTCGGAATCGGTTACGCCCAAGATTCGGTAAAGCGCAATTATATTGTCCCGCCGGAAACTAAAACGTTTATTCTGCAGCAAGCAGTGAATAGTGCAAAAACTATGCTTAACTCACAAAAAGGTACGGAACAACAAAAACAAGTCATATTCAAACAAACCGAAGAAAAGCTGAAAACAATGATTAATGATACGGAGAATAGTTTGAAGCCGTACCAAAAATACATTCCGATCGTATTGGGAGTTTTATCGTTTGTTTTTTTTCAGATGGTTTTATTCTTTATATCTTTCATCTCTGCGATATTCACACCTTTGGTATTTTGGCTTTTAAAGGTCAGTCATTTTACTCACACTGCGGTTGAAAAATGCGAAACACAGCGTTTAACTTTGAAGACAATTTTATAACTGTTTATGGCGCGATGTTTTTATTTTACTCATCATCATCCCTGAAATCTTCAATATCCGTTAAAAAATCTTCAATCTCATCAATGGATTTTCTAACTACGTCATCAATACTTGTGGCGTAATCAGCCACATCATTATCAATCTTTGAAATTTGGCTGATATTTTTATCCAGTTTTTTAATGGAGAACGATCGGCTCATACCAACAGTGTCGTCAATGACATAAATAATGGCTTTTATAAAGGGTTTTGCTTCTTTTTGAGTCTCTCGCGCAAGCTTTTTTCTTATATTTTGCAATTCATTCATAATCTTCGCGATATTACTTTTTGAAGGTTTGTTTTGAAGTTGAGCATTACGCAACTGCGTCATCAATTGAATAGTTTGATCCGCATATGAGTGCACAATTTCAACAATTTTATTAACATTAATAATTTGTGTGCGCATTTTATTAACGATGGATGCTTCCGTTTCCAGCTCTTCAGAAATACCAAGACCCGCGGCGTCATCATCGGCTCCATTAATCGCAAGTCCCTCGGAAATTCGTCCAAATACTTTACTTAATCTTTCCGTCGTCTCGTTAAGTTGTTTTAAAGCTTTCAAAGAAGACTCATTCGTATTTACTTTTAATGCGCCATGCACAGATATAACACCGCTTATGAATAAAGCGAAAAAACCGAGAATGATAATCCCTACTGCTAATTTTTTGTTTTTATATTGTATTTTCATACGAATATTATACCACGAAAGCTTATTTATGTAAATGGTTTAGTTGGCGGTTTTCTATTTTAGAAATAAAAAAACCCGTCCCGCTTAGCGGGACGGGAAATTAGTA
>JBBUCQ010000144.1:0-3028 GCA_038057715.1 Patescibacteria group bacterium
GAGGAATCGCGCCGATGGACGAACACGGAAAATGGGTACACGAACGCGATAAAGAAAATTACCGCGAACTGCGGCTTGTGCCGGAAAAAGAATTTACTTTCACTAACGAAATAAATATTTACGACGGCAAAGTTGCGATTATTTCATATAAAGACAAACCTTTAATAGGAATGATTATTGAATCGCTGGAAATCGCGAATACGCAGAGGGACATTTTTAAAATGGCGTGGGCTTTCTCTTATGCCAATCTGTCGCCTTCTGATAAACAGAACCGACCTTTATAAGCAAGTCTTCCGAGAATTGCGGACCGATTATTTGCATGCCTATCGGCATTTTTTCACCTGAAAAACCGCATGGCAAAGCCAGAGCCGGAACTCCGGCAATATTTACAGAAACCGTATAAATATCTTCCAAATACATCTGTACGGGGTCACCTGTGCTTTTTCCGATTTTAAAAGCTGTTGTCGGTGCCGTCGGCGTAATAATTACATCAACACTCTCAAACGCTTTTTCAAAATCTTTTTTAACAAGCGTGCGGACTTTTTGCGCCTTCAAATAATAAGCATCGTAATATCCTGCCGAAAGAACGTAAGTTCCGATCATAATTCTGCGTTTCATTTCATCGCCAAAACCTTTTGCGCGGGTTTTTAAATAATATTCCAAAAGATCTTCAGCGTCGCCGTCCAACCCCGACCCAAAACGAATTCCGTCATACCTCGCCATATTTGAACTCACTTCCGCAGGGCAAATAATATAATAAACGGCAAGGCCATATTTACTGTACGGCAAACTGATTTCTTTAATTTCAGCACCGAGTTTTTTCATTTGTTCTACTGCAACCCGAACGCTTGCCTCAACCTCTTTATCCATCCCCGGTAAAAAATATTCTTTAGGCAAACCTACTTTTAATCCCTTTAAATCTTTCGCATCCAAACTTTTTGTATAATCGGGAACAGGATTCGCCGGAGTTGTTGAATCGCGCGGATCCGGTCCTGCGATTACATTCATTATTAAGGCAACATCCTCCACGTCTTTTGCCATGGGACCAATCGTATCCAAAGACGAAGCCATGGAAATCACTCCGAAACGCGGAACTCGGCCGTATGTAACTTTTAATCCGGTAATTCCGCAATATCCTGCCGGCTGGCGAATTGAACCGCCAGTATCCGTTCCGAGCGCATAAATACATTCGTCCGCAGCAACAGCCGCGGCGGAACCACCGGAAGAACCGCCCGGAGTTCTGTCTAAATTCCAAGGATTATGCGTTGTTCCGAAACACGAAGTTTCAGTTGTTCCTCCGCATGTAAATTCATCGGTATTTGTTTTCCCAAGTAAAACGATTCCAGCGTTTTTTAGCCTTTTTACAACGGCCGCATCATACGGCGGCACAAAATTTTTCAAAATATTTGAGCAAGCTGTCGTACGAATGCCCTCTGTGCAAAAAACATCTTTCAGTGCGGCTGGAATTCCATGGAGAGGATTTTTTACTGCGCCTTTTGATAATTCCTCGTCCGCTTTTTTGGCTGATAGAAGCGCTAATTTACCCTCCACTAATGTGTATGCTTTAACTTTCGGATCAACTTTTTTAATGCGCTCCAAACATGCATTAGTAAGTTCAAAAGATGAAAATTCTCTTGTTCTTAATCCTTCGGAGGCTTCGTGGATGGTAAGATTATTAAGCATCAAAAACATTTTTAACTTTTATTTGATTTTTTTCCACAGGCAACGGCGAACACTTTAATAAATCGCCCGGAACAGCCAGAGTTTCCACCTTATCCTCACGCGTCACATTCGTAAGACCCGTAACTTGCGCGGTCGGCTCCACATTATCGGTATTAACTTCATTCAACTGCTCAACATAATCCAAAATCCCCGACAACTGCGTCTGAAATTTTTCAACTTCTTTATCCGATAATCCGAGCCTCGCGAGACTAGCTACATGTTCTACCTGTTCTTTTGTTAATTTCATACGGGAACAGGATACCACCGCCGAGGCGTAAAAAAAACAACTTGCGAATATTAGGTTTCCCCTTTAACCTTTTGCCATGATCCATAATATTTTTGAACAGATTAAAAAGGTCAACGAATACGGCTCTGAATATTGGAGTGCGAGAGATCTTTATAAAATTCTTGGATATACCGAATACGGCAAATTCATTCCTGCGATTGAAAGAGCAAAAAAAGCTTGCGAAAATAGCGGACAAGGGGTTGATTCGCATTTCGCTCACGTGAGCGAACCCCAAAAATCCCGCAATCAGTACGGAGAAATTGAAGGTCAAGTACTCGATGATTATTCTCTTTCGCGTTACGCCTGCTACCTTATCGCCCAAAATGGCGATCCAAGGAAAGAAGAAATCGCTCTTGCCCAAACTTATTTTGCCATTCAGACACGCAAGCAAGAAGTTCACGAACAACAGATTGAGGATAGCAAGCGTGTGTTGCTCCGCGATGAAATGAAGGAGCACAATAAAAATCTTGCGAAAGCGGCAAAGGAAGCAGGGGTAATGAACTACGCCAATTTTCAAGACTACGGATACATGGGTTTGTATGCTGGTATGAGGCAAAAAGACATCAAGGCAAAAAAGAAACTTAAGAAAACTGAAGCCATTCTTGACTACATGGGAAGTGAAGAACTGGCCGCCAATCTTTTCCGCGCTACGCAGACTCAAGCCAAATTAAAGCGTGAAAACATTCAAGGAGAGAATAAGGCAAATCAAACCCATTATTCCGTCGGCAAAAAAATACGTCAGACCATTCAAGAATTAGGAGGTACTATGCCGGAAAAATTACAAACTCCGGAACATATTAAAGAATCCAGAAAGCGCTTACCGAAAAAAGCGAAAGAGAACCTTCCTTTTTAGTATAAGCCTGTGAGGTATTTGTTTAAGCAAGACGTCGCGAGCAGGCCGCAGGTTTTTTGAGTTTTATGCTGACCAGCCTGCGAGCGAGAGGCTAGGCGTGGCGGTATGGTGGGATTACAGTTGGTGCCGCCGTAGCCGTTCTTGCGTAACAAATACCTCACAGGCTT
>JBBUCQ010000145.1:0-3495 GCA_038057715.1 Patescibacteria group bacterium
TTGAAAATAGATTTGCCGACGGAACCGGAAGTTAAAATGTTGCCAGACTAATTTGAGTTCTTTTCAGTAGAATTTCACCAATAATTTTTTCCCTAAAGCATGAGCTATCACGGTTAGCGCCTTTAGGGTTAAATTTTGTTTCCCGTTTTCAATTCGAGCGATAACGCTTTGAGAAGTTTTTAATTTTTGAGCCAATTCCAACTGTTTCATTCCGGTCTTTCTGCGTATTTTTTTGATTTGACCGCCTATATAAAATTTTTCATATTCTTCCAACGCCAAAGGCGACTTTAATTTGAGCGCTAGCAGTATTTCGTCCGCAAATTTTGGTAATCTCCCCATGGTTAAATTATAGCATATACGCTATAAAGCCCCCAAAAATTTGATTTTTAAAACAGCAGTATGGTATAATATATACGTTACGTTGTTTTTTAAAGAAGTTCCCCGCCAAGCGGGGTTTTTTTGTAACAGATTAATCTTGACATAATTAAGGGCAATAGTTATAGTATCTGTCTAGTTTTACTTTTATGCCCGAATTATTAACACCAGACAGATTAGGAGAGGGGTTGAAAACGTCAGAGGTATACCGTGTTTATGTGCCGAAACTGGATAGTTCCGGTCATGAACCGCAATTTCAATTTGTGTCTGCAATTCCGGATGTCGGCGAAATAACAGCCAGCGATTTTAAAAATATTTTAGCCGGTCGCATAAGCAAAATTAAAAACGAAAAAGCAAAAATTTTTGCCCAACTTGGTGAAAGTTTTGGGGGTTATTTAATTGCTGATGAAGCGGGGAAGGTAATGAAATGCGATGCTGACGCAAGTCTGAAGGGACAGGACGTTCTTTTTTTGTCGCAGTCGACTGAAGCACACCTTTCTGTTTGCCGTAGCATGACTGAAGGAATAGCAGAATTGGTTAGAGAACAATTAAGCCAGCGCGACATAGCTTTGCAGTCAGCGGAGTATAAGGCAGGAATATTTGGAAAACAGTGTTATCAGTCGGGACAACGGCTTGAAAAATTAAAGAGCGACCAGGAGCTGGATCGTGCCAGAATAAAGACGTTAAGAGTGGAGAACGAAGTACTTGGGCAAAGAATTAAAGACGAAAAAACCGGTCATGCGAGAAGAGTTCAACACCTGGGTCGCAGAGAATTTTGCTGGCAAATTGCCACGGCAGTAATGGCGGTAGTGGCAGTCGGCGAAGGAGTGAGTTTATTACAATCGAGAGGAACACAGACAGATTGTCCGCAGCAGCCTACTCCGGCAGCCGCTTCGGCGCCACAGCCGGAATGTGAAAAACCGGCGGAATCAGCTGAAAAATTTTCTACGCCATCGTCTTTTGAAAGAGTGCTTTGGGCCGGCACGCCAAAATTTCTGGAAGATACGAAAACATATCGTGACAATATTCTTGATCAATTCGCGATAAGCGGATATTTTTTCAAAGGTAAATTTTTATATATGGGAGATAAAGAAGATATTTATCAGGGCAAAAAACAAAGAATTCACCGTTTTACTTTAATAGGTGAAAAATCCGGCTATGTTGGCCGTAAAAAAGAATATAAAAAAATGTGGCAGACGACCACTTTGGCGGATGTTGCAAATTCAATTTTGAATCTTCCGGAAATTTCGCAGGAACAACTAAAAGCATGGATTAAATGGGTGTACAAACAAGTTTTTCACGTTGAGCTGGATGAATATTATATGAGGTTTGAATGGACAAAAGATGGACAGTTGGCTTCCGTTTTTTACGATGCTCCGGATGGAGCGTCATCATCCATTAAAGATTCGGTTATGGTGAAAGTTATGAGAGAAATGGACGGATTAAAAGCAATTCAGCCGGGCGGGAATTTAAGCAAAATGTCAGAACCACAACAAGTCATTGATTCAAAGAATCACTTGCTTCTGCCGAGCGGTATTTCACCGAATTACGATATTCTCGTGCCTGCGAGCTTGATGAAATCTGACCCGATTTTTACGTTATCGCTTAATGGTTTTGGAGTATGGGAAGAGCGACGCGCCTCAATGATGAACGATAGGATAGGGCGTTTTGAGGAACTTAAAAAATCAACAAATAGGGATGCAACGGCAAAAGCATTTGGAAGAGAAATCCATTTTGATTTAATAGCGCCGCTTGTTGAACGTGATGATCCGCTTATAGGGACGCTCGCAAAATTTATAGTAAAAGACATTCCGGCTGACAATCATGTGCAAAGAATAAAAGCGTTAGTGGAGTTTGTTCAAAACTTACCGTATAAATGGGAAAATGATACTGACGTGGACAGACCGGGTTTTTTAACTTTGTTTAATGGCGGCGGAGATTGTAATAATCTTACAATTCTGTTCGCGCAATTAATGATGGGGCTTGGATACGAAACAGCTATTTTGCATACGGAAAAGAAAAAGGAAGACGGGATGATACATGCTATGGGAGCGGCGCCGGCGAAATATTTTCCGGATCAGCAGAGCTGGAAAAGACAAGACCGCGAGTGGGTCCCCGTTGAATTAACGAATAAATGGGAGATAGGCGAGCGGAAACTGGGCGAAAAACAGAAGGAAGTTATTTTTCATATTGAGGAGTTATAAAGTATCCATTTTTATTCCGTTTGCTTCCCAGCTTAAACGAATCCCAACTTCACGTCGCGAATCGGATTTAATGGATAAATTGAGAACAACGCCTTTTTTTAAATTCAGAGATTTTGAGAGTGGAAGGAAAATTTGATCCCAGTGAGTTTGTTTTTCGAAAGGGCTTGTGGAGAATGCGGTTCCGGGAATCAGTTCACAATCCCACCAAACCGCAAAGCCGAAAACTTCGCAGTCTTTTTCGATTTTCCATTGTGCATGGTCGGTTCTAATACTTTTTTCATTCCCCCCCAAATCAATACTATCCCATTTTTGAATTGCGTTTTTTTGTTGTAATAAATCAGCAGGTAGGATGCGATAAACAAACATATTATTCAGCGCACAAGGCGCAATAGTGCTTAAATCAAGCCCAAATCCGACATTCTTCCATGTATTGATTTTGTCAATCAGTCGCGGAGAAGTAACCGGCGCTACAAATTGTTCTATTTTTTGAGGAATAACAATTCCGCCTGGCTTTAAAAATCTTTTTGCGTCGCGCATATTTTCAATAATATTTTCTTCAAGAGCGTAATTGCCGAGAGTTTCGGAAATTACAATGTCCGCTTTTGCCGGATGCGTTATTTCCGCCGAATGTGTGGCAAAAAATTTGCAGTTTTTTATATTATTTTTCGCGGCGATTTCGCGGCTCAACTTTAAAAGTTCTTCATCATACTCATACAAATGGCATTCTTTTGCGCCGAGTTTTGACGCTAGAAAACTTAAAAAGCCGGTTCCGGAGCCGATATCCGCAACAACGGTTTTCCCTTTTATAATCACCTTTTTTAAAGCTTCATAAAACGCTTTATTTCGCAGATCGTCGCCCAAAAGTTTTAATTGAAGTTCAATCACGGGTTAATTATAACATTCTAGTATTTTTTCA
>JBBUCQ010000146.1:0-1526 GCA_038057715.1 Patescibacteria group bacterium
CCTCCAACTCCTCCAACTCCTCCAACTCCCCCGACTCCTCCAACTCCTCCAACTCCCCCGACTCCTCCAGGCGGTGGCGGTGGCGGTGGTGGTGGTGGCGGTGGCGGTGGCGGCGTTATGCCATCAGGAATTCTGACAAAAATCGCTTTTGAAAATAATTCCCACGGAAATGCAATTAAAAAAGACGACGTTGCGCAATTTGAAGTCACTTTTATTCCAATCTCAAATGTGCCGGAAGTGACTATTAAAGATAATTTGAACGGAAGCATTTTTGGGGACAGAGGCGGCAAAATAGCGCTTATTGGGGACGGATTCGGAGCCGGAAAAAGTTTTAGAGTTGAGAAGAAAAAGTCCGGCATCGCGATGGAAACTTTTCCATGTTCGCCAAACGGACTTAGCCCTCTAAATTCAACGTGTTTTATCGGAAATCCGTTCACCGGTGCAGGCCTCACAATTAAAAATATTGCGAGCGACGAAAAAATAACGTTGATATATAAAGGCAAGCTTATCCAATCAAATATCTTAGAAGCGTATTGCAAAACCCTGAAGAATTTCTGCGGAGAAAAATTTACGAATACCGCAAGCGCCACTCTGGGCGGCAGTGCGAGTGCAGAGCTTTTCACAATGTGTCCGTTTTTGCTTACGCAGGGAATCGGGGATGTGATTTTTGAAAAAGATTTAACCTACGGATCGGATATTTATTCATGCGGCGGCATACCGAATATTGAAGGCCCTGTTATAACGTCGCCTCCTCCGGAAGAACCGGAATTTCCTAAAACGGGCCCAAGCGCAATTTTAAATATTCCTTCCCATGAACTTTGTCAAAAAAGTAATACGGAAAACTTGAATGCGCCGAAAGCCTATCAAAATCCGCTTAAAAGCGTGAGCAGTGCAATTTGCGAAGTCTCTCTAACTCTTGCCGATATGCTGACTCCTCCACGCATTCGCGCTGATATTTTGGAAAATATTACGCGCATAACGCGCTACAACGACAATCTTGGAATCGGACAAAATATCGCAATAAGCGATTTAAATAATCCGCAACTTTCCGGCCTAAGCCCGAATCCGAATTATCTTATTTATAAACTGAAAAACGGCAACTTGACCGTTAATCCTCACACCCTTCCGATTTCTAAAGGCAGTAAAACTTATGTTATTGAGAATGGAGATTTAATTATTAACGGTGATATTGTTTACGAAAAATCTTTGTTTGATTTAGGAAGCGCTCCGAACATTCCTTCAATCGCTTTCATCGTTATAAATGGAAATATCCGCATTGCGCCGAATGTGAAAAAACTGTCAGGCGTTTTTGTGACTTTAAATAAAGATAAAAATGGCACAGGAAAAATTCTGGGGCAATCACCATCAGTCAATCCCCTTAAAATTTCAGGGTCGGTATACGGAGATATAGAACCTCTTTTCGGAAGCAGGAGCTATACGGGCTCGCCGAAACTCGGACAAGGAACAATCACTATAAATTTTGACGGCAGGATTTTTTACAACATGCCGCCGGGATTGAAAGAAGT
>JBBUCQ010000147.1:0-5271 GCA_038057715.1 Patescibacteria group bacterium
TATTGGAAGAAGGTGGATTTGGCGCTGTGGCGGAAGGTATAGCGGCAAATGTATGTGCAAATGCGGCTCGTGTCCATTGCACGGGATCGCCGAGTATCACTGAACAACAAAAAGTTGATGACGGCAGTGCCGACGTTGGCGATGGAAAAGTTAGGACGGACTGCGTACAAGAAACAAAATTTGGTAATATTCTTGGAGATTTATTATGTAAAACAAAAACGGGTGTTTATGATGCACCGGACGGAAAATGCGCTACTGCATGCACTTCTATAGAGTTTAACAAATAGCCGGTTTAGCCGTTAGATGTAACTAAAGCAGTATGTCGTTGTATTTTATTGTGCCAGCTATTTTAATCTTTAACTTTTTAATTTTATGTATAAAACATTTTCAAAGTTCGTTTCAGCCGTAGTTTTGGCTTCGCTTATCCTTGTTCCGACAGGAGCCGCTCTCGCAGATGGCGACGGTCCGGTTTTAACGGGAGAATTTGTCGATTGCACGATGAAATTTAAATGGACAAAAATTGCCGACGATGTAAGTGCCGAAGGTTACGCTGTGTTTTTGAAAAACACCGCGAAAGAAAAAGCGGATTGGGATAAAAAACCGTTTGCGCTTTTAAAAAAGAAAAATAATAATTACGATTATTATAATTTGAAAGGAATGCCGGTCGGGACTTATGCCGCTAAAGTGGCTTTATATGGATACAATGTTTCCGGTTTTATTTTTGACAATTACAGCAATGAAGTGGCTGTTGAAAATAAATCTTGCGAAGTTCCGAAGCCGCAAGAACCCGAAAAACCTGTTGTTGTCGGTCAAAGTATATATTTAAACGGCGCAGTTACTGAAAACGGAGTTGAATTGGGTTTCGGTTTTGAAAGCAAAGCCGCAAAAAAGTCCGTCAGTTTCCAGCAATTTAAAATAGAGCGTTGGGAGATGAATGGTAAATATAGAGTTGCCGATACAAAAACTGTGTTCTATGTTAATGCCGATCAAAATTCCTACACCGATAAACAAGTTTTGTCAGGACGCAAGTATGCTTATCGCGTTGCCGCAGTCGTACAGGCCGCTGATAAAGAAAAAGTTGTTGCATTCAGCAAGTCCGTAAAGTTTATATTTGTTCATCCTGCAAGTCCGCTCGTGCTTTCGGCAAAGTACGATTCCGTATCCAAGAAAATTAAATTATCTTGGGACGGCGGAGTAAAAGGATTGGCTTATAACGGGTACGCTTTATATTTGTCTCGCGGAACATCGGCTCCTGAATCTTGGGGCGATAAACCGGTAGTGTTGTTGAAAAAAGGAGTTACCGAATATGATGCTGAATTTAATCCGGATATCAGCGACAATTATTATTTCAGAATATATCAATACCAGACGAATACGGGTGGTGTTAATGTGTATCATCAGCCGGGTTCAAATGTCTCTGTGATTGATAACACGTGATAAAGGAATTCCATTGATTTTTAAAAAGCTCCCCGCTAAGCTGGGAGCTTTTTTGTTGAAAATAAACGGAAAATCAGCTATAGTATCACCTTATGAATCACGAAATCCAATCCGAGGATATTACGCTGGAAATCGGCAGATATCGCATAAAAAAAGGTCAGCCGCTTGTGTTGGGGGGCAGGCAGCTTATAACCCTTCACGCTTTAGCGGGGCTATTTGATCTTGATCGCACAACTATTCAGTCTGCCGTAGAGCAGAATGGTTTGGAATATGCATTGGGAATTACGAAGGGAGGTCATGGATATTATTTATATGATCCTGAAGAGGTAAGGCTTTCATTAAAGCCGTACCTTGAGTTGCCAAGAGAAAGCAAGAGAAGAACTCTAATGGTTGGTGGAAAAACACATAGGACGATAAACAGCTTTGTTCATTTATTTCGCAGTGAAGAAATCAGTTATGACAAAATTCAGGCAGTAATAGCCGAAAAAAATATTCCGGCTGTTCCCGGCATAGACAGATGTGGGCATATAGTCGATTTTTACAGCGTTAGACAAGTTAGAGGAGCTTTGTCTGATTTTTTATCTTTGCTGGTTGAAGGAGGAAGATTTAAAACAAAAAGAGCTTTGGCAAAAACATTGGGTATTAGTGCAGATAAGATAGAGTTAATCGTTGGAGGAGATCAATTGAAATCTAAAAGAGGGAGAAATCCGCATGACGGCACGGAAGAAGTTTTTTATAATACCAGGGCGGTAAGAAATCGATTATCTCCATATTTAGAATTGCCGCAAGCGGACAAAGAAGGCGTGATTGAGGTTGAAGGAAAAAGATTTATGTTACTTACGGAGTTGGCGCGAGTATTGTCTTCAACAAGATATAAAGTGAAGGCTATTATAGGTGAGTACGAAGTTGAAACGGTAAAAGGTAAGGATTTTTTGGGTCGCGAAAGGAATTTTTTTGATGTAGAGATGATTAGAGAAAAAATCGCAGATTTGTTAATATTGGGTTGATGACGGATCTTTCAGTAAAATTTTGCGGAGTGAAGTTTAATAACCCGCTTGTGCTCGCGTCGGGGATTTTGGGTTTAACCGCGGCTTCTTGGAGAAATGTTGTTAAAAATGGAGCCGGCGGGATTACTACGAAATCGCTTTGGCTGGCTGAACATATTGGCCATGAAAATCCCGTAATTATTGCAAATGAGCACTATATGTTGAATGCGGTTGGTTTGCCGGATGCGGGGATTGAAAAAGCGGAAGAGGAAATTGGAAAATATTTGGGTTGGCGCCTGCACGCTCCTTTAATTGCGAATATTGTTGCGGGGTCTGTTGGTGATTTTGGAAAGCTTGCTGAAAAAATAGCGCGTATGAAGCCGCATTTAATTGAGGTGAATATTTCTTGCCCGAATGTTGAAGGAGAACTGGGGAAGCCTTTTGCGTGCGTTGCGGGGGATTCTGCGAAAGTTACAGCAACGGTCAAAAAATCTTTGGCGCGCGCACATGCGAAAATTCCGATCACCGTTAAACTTTCTCCAAATGTTGAAAATATCGTTGAAATTGCGCGGGCTTGTGTTGATTCCGGTGCAGATGCTTTGACCGTGATGAATTCGGTAGGGCCGGGAATGGCTATAAATATAGAAACACGTTCGCCGATTTTGAGTAATAAATGCGGAGGCTTAACAGGGCCTGCTTTAAAACCGCTGGCGGTTAAATATATTTATGACATTCATCGCGCGCTTCCGAAAACGCCGATAATCGGTTTGGGTGGAGTTATGACGGGAGCCGATGCGATCGAAATGATGATGGCTGGCGCGACTTTGGTTGGAATTGGAACCGGCGTTTATTACAGAGGTGTTGAGATTTTTAAAAAAGTGGTCGAAGAAATGCATGTATGGTGCAAGAAAAACGGCGTTAAAAAAATTGAAGATATAATTGGAACGGCAAAGTAATAAATTTTATGAATAATTTTCCAAATTCAGTTCGCATTAAAAAAATCGTGAAATTAACGCCGCTTGTAAACGCCTATACATTTGACTACCCGAAGCGAGCGAAGCCCGGACAGTTCGTAAATATTTGGGTTCCGGGAGTCGGCGAAAATCCCATGAGTATCGCGTTTGATGATGGGAAATCTTATACTCTTGCGATCGCGGCCGTGGGCAATACGACAAAGGAACTCGCGAAAAAACGAGTTGGAAATTATATCGGAATTCGCGGACCATACGGAACAAATTTTTCTTGGAAGCGCGGACAAAAGATCGCAATGCTTGCCGGCGGTTATGGTACCGCTCCGCTATATTTTGCCGCATATTTGGCAAGCCGTGAAAATTGTAAAATTGATTTTTTTCTCGGCGGCAGGTCGCGCGAACATCTTCTCTTTTCCGACAAAATTAAGCGCCTTAAAAATACGCGGTTTTTCCCGGCAACCGACGATGGTTCATGCGGATTTAACGGGCGAAATGTCCCTTGTTGGGAAATTCAGCTGGCAAAAGGCGAAAAATACGATTTGATTATGGCGTGCGGCCCGGAACTTATGGAAAAAGCGGTTTCGGATATCGCACACGCAAAAAAAATCCCCGCGCAAATTTCAGTTGAACGTTATATGAAATGCGGTTTTGGAATTTGCGGTAATTGCTGTGTTGACGACATCGGAATCCCGACATGCAAAAACGGTCCGGTAATGGACAATAAACTTGTAAGGAAAATTAAAGAATTCGGGGTGTATCACAGGGATAGCGTGGGCAGGCGCATTTATCTCATGAAAGACTTGACGAAACTCTAGGATGTGCTATTTTGTAGCTGTATGAGAGAAGCTCTTGATGCAGAAATAGCGGAATTTCGTGTCCACGACATCGGTTTCCGAGGGGCAATTGATTCTGCTGTTGATGAAGAGAGGTTGAAGATTTTTGAAATACTGAATTCGTCCGGACAAAACGGTAATGATTTGGATTATGCCATTGGCCAATTAATATCGCTGGGAGGCAAGTCTGAAGCAAGGAAAAAATTGTTAGCTTTTTTACAGTCTTTAAGACAGTCAGTAGATAGATCCGAACGCAAAGACGAGGAGGTTAAAGACTACAGCATGACACGAGAAGAGCAAATGAAAAAAGAAGAAGCGAAGGCGCTATATAAACAAAAACGATACCAAGAAGCCATAGAAATTGTTCTGCAATTATTTTCCAATAATCCGCGCCTGATGCAAAATCCAAGCATGGTTGGACTTCTTTTGCATTGTTATGATAAAGCGGATGATTGGCCAAGGGTTTTTGAGTGGGGAGAAAAATATCTTGAGTTAGACGACATGCCTCGGATATCAAATGTAGCTGTGGTGATTAAAGCCGCATATTTTTTAAACAAATACGGCGAAGTGATGGATTTTGTAAAAAGATACCCTCAATATGATTCTGATCACGATATTTCACATAGTGCTTCTATCGCCGCTTATCGTCTAGGACGTTACGAAGAGGCTTTGAAGTTTGCGACAAGACATATTGCCTATAATGGCGAGTTTCGTTTTATTCTATATTTAGAAATAGTTGAAGCGGCGCTGGGTTCAGTCGTACGCCTAAAAAAGGAGCCGGAGGAAATTTTACGTTGGTGTAAGGTGTTTTTAAAACAGAAGGAGGAATTGTATGTTTTAAAACTTGCCGAAAATGCGTCGCGGAGGCTTGGGAAAACCGACGAGGCCAATGAATATCTAGGGAAATACGAAAAATTGTTGGTGGAAGCAGAGGAACGGCTGACTAGAATGTGATATTTAAGCATGCTAAACTAAATATTGATGGAAAAAGCGAAGGAAATTGCGGGAATTCTGCTGGATATAGGAGCTGTAAAAGTCAGTATT
>JBBUCQ010000148.1:0-1375 GCA_038057715.1 Patescibacteria group bacterium
GGAAGCGGAAAAACCAAACTCGGAAGACTCCTCGGGCGCTTGCTTGGCAGACGTTTTATAGATACTGATGAATTAATTGAGCGTAACGCAAAAATGCCGATCGTACTTCTTGTTAAACGCCGCGGATGGGATTATTTCAGGCGTCTTGAACGAAATGTCATACAAAAATTGCGCAATGAAAAAAACGCGGTTATTGCAACGGGAGGAGGAACATTGATAAATCCTAAAAATGCGGAAATATTAAAACGAAACGGCAAAGTTATATTTTTGGACAGTATTATCGTAAGCCTTAAAAAAAGATTGGAGGACAAAACGGATAGACCGTCTCTGACAGGCAAAAAAGATTTTTTAAAGGAATTAAATGAAGTATATTTAAAGAGATTAAAGGCTTATAATAGCGTTGCTGATGCGGTTTTGGACGTTTCCCAACAGACGAATAATAAACAGCGCGATCTCGAAAGAAAACTGCAAAAATTAATACGAATCTGCACAAGATTTGGAATAATATGAAACATTTCGATGTCATAGTAATCGGTTCCGGAATTTCAGGACTTAATTTTGCCCTGCGAGCCGCACCTGCCTTCGGGCATGCAGGGAAAAAAGGCAACAAAGTTTTGGTAATTACAAAAAAACAAATAGCACAAGCCGCCACTAATTTCGCGCAGGGAGGAATAGCCGCTGTTCTTTCTAAACTTGATGATTATAAAAAACATGTAAACGACACCCTAACCGCCGGCTGTTTCCATAATAATAAAAAAGCTGTTGAATACATGGTGCGTCACGGTCCAAAGGCGATCGCGAGATTGATTGAACTGGGCGTCCCGTTTGCAACTCTTCGCGGAAAACTTCTTCTAACGCGCGAAGGCGGACACAGCGAACGCAGAATTGCATTTGTATCGGATTACACTGGTCAAGAAATTGAACGCACTCTTGTGGAAAAAACGCTTAAAAATCCGTTTATCACGCTTTATGAACATACATTCGCGGCTGATCTGCTTATAAAAAATCGCACATGCTACGGTGTCCAAATTTTATGCGGGAATAAATTTGAAAATATTTATGCGGATAAAACAGTGCTTGCAACCGGCGGAATCGGTCGAATTTACGAGAATACAACCAATCCTGAAATTTCAACGGGAGACGGAATCGCTATGGCGGCTCGCGCCAACTGCCAGTTTCAAGACCTTGAATTCGTGCAATTCCATCCAACTGCTCTTAAATTAAAAGGGAAACCCACCTTCCTTATTTCGGAAGCTGTGCGCGGAGAAGGAGCATATTTAATAAATTCAAAAGGCGAACGATTTATGGAGCGCTACCATAAATTAAAAGAACTCGCGCCGCGCGATATTGTTGCCCGCGCTATTTTTGAAGAAGA
>JBBUCQ010000148.1:1475-3737 GCA_038057715.1 Patescibacteria group bacterium
GGCGTTCACGGCGCAAATAGATTAGCCAGCAATTCGCTTTTAGAAGCGCTTGTTTTTTCGGACAGAATATTAATTAAAATCCAAAAATTAAAATCCAAAAATCTCCCGCAAGGCGGGACTAAATTTAAAATTCCAAAATTCAAACCGTTAACAAAACCTGAAAAAGCCTTTGATGCGCGGACAAAAAAAATCCTACAACAAACAATGTGGAAAGATGTCGGAATAATCCGCTCAAAAGCGGCACTTTTAGAAGCCCAAAAAACAATAAATCAATTAACTCAAAAAGCTCACGAGATTGAACTGAAAAATATGTTGACTACTGCAAACCTTATTATAAAAGCCGCGCTTTTACGTAAAAAAAGCCTCGGATGCCACTATATAAAGAACTAACTTTCCATCGATCCCAAAAGCGCGTTTACAGCTTCTTCTTCAATCCCCAATTCATGATTTATTTGCTTTTCAAGATTGCCGATTAAGCGTTTCTTTTCATCATCGGTCATATGCGGCAAAAGCTCATACCATAACTGTTTTTCTTCGTAAGAAATTTGGCTGGCCGCCATCAAAGCAAGAACTTCGGCGCTTAACGGATTATTTAAAATTTTATTTTTCATATACATTTATTTTGAAGGATTTATCGCGCTGTCGCACGCTTTTTCAATAAATTGATCGGGTGAAACTGTTCCCGTATCAGAGCCTCCGCTATCCATCCCTTCCGCCTTAAATCCGCCCACCGATTTACCGGCATGCTTTATGCCGCTCCAAACCGGAATCATTCTTCCAAATGTTTCTTTTGTCCTCTGCCATAAACCGCCCTGTACTTTAAGTGAATGAGAAATCACATTATTACGTAACAAAGCATCTTTGACCGGCTCCCAATCCCCTCTATCCACACCTGCCATTACTTCCCTAAGACTAACGCCTGATAAGCCTTCAGCGAGAGACTTTATAACACCCGTAGCAAATCCAATACCTCCATCCAGCCCTACTACACTTGCCGCACCCCCCGCACTAACGAGCCAATCAGCAACTTTAGATTTTCGTTCAGTCGGTATTTCTTTCAACATTCGTTTTACTCGCGCCTGTTCTTCTTTTGGCAACCTGTCGATAATTCTGTCCGCATCAGACATGCGTTGTGAAAGTAATGCCGGATCCACAACTTCTTTTTCAGCAACAGCTTTTAAATGCTTTTCAAAATACGCGCTTCCGGCGGTTAAACATCTTGAATCACAATGCTGTTTAAAGCTCTCATTCCATTTTGGATTTCCGAGAGGATCAGAGTCATTGTATCTGGCTCTTGCGTTTAGTTTGAAAAATTTTTGAGCGGCTGGATCTCCTATTAATCTAAGAAATACAGCCTGTCTGTATAATTTCGCGCCTTTTTCCAATCTCGCCGTTAAATCACGAAAATCGCTAAGAGGATTTTCAACAGTAAATTGCGCATGTATTTCAGCCGGCAAAGTTTTATCTTCACGTATAATTTCAGCAAGAACAGCAAGTACCATATTTGTAATATCCTCTTTGACACCATGTTTTCCCCTTACTAAAGTCTCCAGTTGCTCTGTTAAAGCTCCAATGCGATCCGCTGACGCGGCATCTTTTGCGGAAGCTAAAACTTGAGCAACTTCTGTTTTCACGTCTTTTCTAAATCCATCAGGTAAAGCGCTACTGGTACGCTTGCCCCCGCTTGAAGCCGCGGAACTTACTGACTCTCCTTCTGCAATACCTTCCAAATATGTACCAGGTCCGCCTTCAGGCTCCCATTTATCCGGCTGTCCTGGAACAGCAATTTTAAACAAATATTTGTAATGCATACCTTCGTCTATTTCTAGTGTAGTTTGAAATCTACCACCTGTTTTTTTTAAATCTGCATCAAGCCAAGGTCCGCCGTCTAACGAATAGTGGAGTTGTATTTTCGCACTCGGGGGAACATGTCCATAATAAGGAAACGGCACAGACACTTTATTTTCCGGCGATTCGGGCGCACGCGCAGTAGCTACCATAGTTTTATTTTTGTTTATTATTTATTTTCTTCTTATTATTCTACCACATTTTACCCTGTTGACGCAAGTCGTCTTGCCTGATCCTCCATGATCAACTTTTCAAGCATATCATCTATATTTCCCTCCAAAATCGCCGGTAAATTGCTAAAACTTGCCTTAATTCTGTGATCCGTAACACGATCCTGCGGAAAATTATAAGTGCGGATTTTTTCACTGCGGTCTCCCGTTCCTATTTGGGCCAACCTTTCGTCATGCATCTCCT
>JBBUCQ010000149.1:0-2924 GCA_038057715.1 Patescibacteria group bacterium
TCGCGGCGAATTCATAGATTGAATAAAATTTATATTTTCTAAAGAGCTCACGCCGCGCAACCTCCGGCAAAAGATCCGCAAACCTCTTCGCCCATTTTCGCGCTTCTCCGCCGTACAATTGGCATTTTTGGTAAAGTTCTTTGTCGGATAAATTTTCGGGCGCAGTTGAATTTTGCATAAAATATTATAGATTAAATAATATGAGTATTCCCGTATAAACATACTACTTTGCCTCCCCAAAAAATCAACAATTTTGACTTGAAAAACCCCGTCAAAAGTTGCAGAATCACCATGCATTTACGGCTTAAATAAGCCGTAAAATGGCTCACGAAAAACTTTACAAATTAGCGGAATTCAGCACAGATTAAGAAGTTCATATAAATCGCTATCCGCGCGGGAAGAATTGCATTGTGTTGAAATATACTTTGCCATTTTTGGCCGTCGCCGCCCAAGCGAAACAAGGTGCGTTGTGTTGAAATATACTTTGTCGTCATAAGCGAAATTTCCCTAGTTGGTGGGTGTGTATGTGGGTAGAAAATGCGGTTGGTCTGTTGTCGTTTTAAATGAGTCCCAAAATTATGGTATTCTATTGCCCGTATGTTACAGAAGATTTTTAAGGCGATTTTCGGGGATCCTAATGAGGCGGAGCTAAAAAAACTTTGGCCGATTGTTCATCATATAAACGAAATAGAGAAAAAATATCAGGAAACTTTGAAGGATGAATATTTTCCTGCCAAGACGGCGGAATTTAAAGAGCGTCTGCAAAAAGGCGAAACGCTGGATGATTTACTTCCCGAAGCTTTTGCTTTGGTAAAAAACGCCTGTCGGCGTTTGGTTGGCAAAAAATGGCTTGTTCGCGGGAGAGAAACAACTTGGGATATGATTCCTTTTGATGTTCAGCTTCTCGGCGGAATGGTTTTGCATCAAGGAAAAATAGCCGAAATGAAAACGGGTGAAGGAAAAACTTTGGTTTGTACGATGCCGATTTATTTGAATGCGCTTGCCGGCAAAGGGGTTTTTCTTGTTACCGTGAACGATTATCTTGCACAGCGCGACTCCGAATGGATGGGCGGGCTTTATAAATTTTTGGGAATGTCGGTGGGCGTAACTATTCACGGTCAGACGCATGAACAAAAACGCGAGGCTTATAATTGCGACATAACTTACGGCACGAATAATGAATACGGTTTTGATTATTTGCGCGACAACATGGCGAGCGACATTGAAGAAATTGTTCAGCGCGAACTTAATTATGCGATCGTTGATGAAGTTGATTCAATTTTAATTGATGAAGCGAGAACGCCTTTGATTATTTCCGCGCCGGCAGAAGAATCCACTGAAAAATACCATAAATACAGCCGTTTAATTCCGCAGTTGGTTGAAAATGACGATTATATTATTGATGAAAAATTGAAAGCCGCGACTTTGACCGAAGCCGGAATTGCGAAAATGGAAAAGCTTCTTGGGATGGAAAATATTTATACCGATGGTGGTTTTTCCGAAGTTCATCATATTGAACAGGCGCTAAAAGCCCACGCGCTTTTTAAAAACGATATTGATTATGTTGTTAAAGACGATGAAGTGCTTATTGTAGATGAATTTACAGGGCGTTTAATGCCGGGCCGCAGATATTCGGACGGTCTTCATCAGGCGATTGAAGCAAAGGAAAATGTTGAAGTTAAGCGCGAAAGCAGAACTCTTGCCACGGTTTCTTTTCAAAATTATTTCAGACTTTTTAAAAAACTCGCGGGTATGACGGGTACTGCGATGACCGAAGCTGAAGAGTTTGCGAAAATTTATAAACTCGAAACGCTTGTGATGCCGACAAACAAAGACATGGTGCGTATTGATAATCCTGATGCTGTTTATAAAAATCAAAAGGGAAAATTTATGGCGGTTGTTGAGCGCGTAAAAAAATTGCATGAAAAAGGTCAGCCGGTTTTGATCGGTACGATTTCAATTGAAAAATCGGAAATGTTGAGTAAACTTTTGGCTTTGCAGGGGATTCCGCATACTGTTTTGAATGCTAAATTTCATGAGAAAGAAGCGGAAATCGTGAGTAAGGCGGGGCAGAAAGGCGCTGTGACGATTGCGACGAATATGGCGGGACGCGGAACGGATATTAAACTCGGGGAAGGAGTGCGTGAAGTTGGCGGGTTTTATATTTTGGGAACGGAGCGTCACGAAAGCCGGCGCATTGATAATCAGCTTCGAGGGCGTAGCGGCCGTCAAGGCGATCCCGGAGAGAGCCAATTTTTCGTTTCGCTTGATGATGAGTTAATGCGTTTGTTCGGCGCTGATCGCGTGCAGAAGATGATGGAATTTTTGAAGGTGCCGGACGATATGCCGATTGAAAATAAAATGATCAGCAATTCCATTGAAGGTGCGCAGAAAAAAGTTGAAGGGCGGAATTTTGAAATACGAAAACATCTTGTTGAATATGATGACGTGATGAATCGCCAGCGTGAAATTATTTACAGCCGACGCAGGAAAATGCTTTTTTCCCGGGATATTAAGAACGATATTTTGGTTTTGATTGAAAAAGAGGCTGAAGCGATTGTTTTAAATCACGCTGGAGATCGCAGAAGAGAAGAATGGGATTTTGCGAAAATAGCAGGGGCAATTGCGGCGCTTCACAAAGACCCGAAAAACACTTTTGATTTGAAGAAATTGGAAGGTTTTGATGAGACCGAAGAAATGATTGATTTTGTAAAACATTATTTGTGGGAAGAATATGGCGAGCGCGAAAAACTTTTGCCGGATTATATTGAGGAGAAGGGGTCGGAGACTTTGCGGAACATTGAACGCGCCGTTTATTTACGCAGTCTGGACATGCTTTGGATGGAGCATATTGATAACATGTCGCATTTGCGCGAAGGCGTTGCTCTGCGCGGATACAGCCAAAAAGATCCGCTTATTGAATA
>JBBUCQ010000150.1:0-4241 GCA_038057715.1 Patescibacteria group bacterium
TTAAATAAGTCGGCGCTTACTCGCGCTATATCGGCGGCGGTAACAGCATCAATTTCTTTTGCAATCTGTTCCGGCGTTTTAATTTTGCCGTGAAGAAGTTCTTGTTTGCCGTTTAAATGGGCAAATTCTTCGGAATCTTCCAGCCGCAAAGCAAATTTTCCTTTTAAATATTCTTTGGATTTTTTGAGTTCTTGCGCTGAAATTTTTTCTCCGCGAATCTTTTTATATTCTTCGCAGATCGCCTGAATCGCCAAATTTATACGTTTAACATCAACTCCGGCGCGCGTGGAAATAATTCCGGTATCAATATAATCATCCGTCGTCGTATGAATATAATAAGCAAGACCCTTTGCTTCGCGCACTCCCAAAAACATTCTTGAACTCATATTCCCGCCCAAAATCACCGACAAAACTTTTTCAACATAATGATCTTTGTGCTCTTCCGGATAAGCCGGAAAACCCACGACCACATGAGCCTGTTCGGTCTTTTTATGCTGTAAAAAAACGCGCTCGCGGCTAGAGTTCTTCTCCAGCGCCGTAAAATGAAACGCTTTATTGCCGTCTTTAAATTTAAAAAACTTTTTAACTTGGCTCACGACTTTTTCATGCGAAATATTTCCAGCAACGCTAATTACAATATTATCCGGCGTATAAAGCGCATTAAAATATCTACCAAACTCATCGTGCATAACACCCCCTATTAATTCCTTTGGACCAACTTGATCCCAACCCATAGGCTGATCGCCGTACAAAAGACGCTCAAAATCCCAACCAACTTGGTACATCGGAGTATCCTGATACATATTATATTCTTCCAAAATCACGCCACGCTCTTTATCTATTTCATGTTGGTCAAATTTTGAATTAATCAGCATGTCAGCCAAAACATCCATCGCGACATCAGCGTGTTTACTTGCAGTTTTAACGAAATAACCGACGTATTCTTTGCCCGTGAAAGCGTTAAAATCCCCTCCTATAGCATCAATCGCCTCCGAAACCTCCTTGGCGTTTTTATATTTTTTCGCACCTTTAAAAAACATGTGCTCCAAAAAATGAGAAATACCGTTTATTTTTTTCGTTTCATAGCGCGAACCTGCACCAACGAGAATTAAAACCGTAACCGATTGAGTTCCCTCCAGCTTTTTCGTGACTAAACGAAGACCATTTGGAAAAATTTCTGTTTGCATACGAAAATAGGATATCATATATGTGCATGTTTCGCCGACAAAAAATTAACCGCATTTATGTACTGATTATATTGAGCTGTTTGGGCTTTACGGTAATCGTTTGGCAGTTATTCAGGCTTCAAATAATAAACCAAAGTTACTATTCGGCGAAGGCTGAACGATCGCATCTTGGGCTTACAGAAGTCGCACCAAAGCGTGGAGAAATTTTAATTCAAGATTACCAATCAAAAGAAACTTTCCGTCTCGCTACCAATACTTCTTTCCCTCTTCTTTTCGCCGATCCGACTTTGATAAAAGATCCGGCGTATGTCGCCGATAAACTTGCACCGATTATTTTTGACGCTGTTGCCGCTAAAGAAAAAGAAAAACAACGCATCCGCAAATTAAAACAGCTGATTCCGGATAATCCTTCTAAAGAAGAACTAGCCGCGATTGCCATGTTGCCCGAAGAAGAAATGCGTAAAAATTTCCGAAGCGAACTTTTTGAAAAATTAAGCCAAAAAACGCGGCAATCCATAATTCTTTATAAAGATCCGCCGGAAGATATTGTGGCAGAACTCCAAAAACATTCATTAAGCGGAATAGAGGTTACAAAGGAGGCGATAACGGCTTATCCATCGCAAATTTCCGACCGCGACTATACGGCGAAAATTATCACTCCTTTAGTGGATATTCCGTACGAACGACTAAGCGAACTCCTTGTAGGACGAAACAGATATGTCGTTTTGCGCCAAAAATTGACGACTGACGTTGAACAAAAAGTCAGGAAACTTTTTGAAGAAGCTAAAGCAACCAAAAACGAAAATTTTACCGGTATAAATTTGCTGGAAAAAACATATAGATATTATCCGGAAGGACAACTTGCGTCACAAGTAATAGGCTTCACTTCGGATCGCGGCGGCGTTTATGGAATTGAACAAAGCTTTGACTCCGCTTTGCGCGGGAAAAAGGGAATTTCAAAAACAAAACTTGATGCGGCCGGACAGCCCGTAATTGTCGGAGATGTTTTAATTGAGGCCGCTATCGGTGGAGATGATGTGACTTTGACACTGGATCGTTCCGTACAAATGACCATTGAAAAACTGTTATCGAAAGCGGTGCAGGATGCTAAGGCAGACTCCGGACTTGTAATTATTATGGAACCGAAAACCGGACGCATTGTATCGCTTGCACACTATCCGACTTTCAATCCTAATGAATTCGGAAAAGCTCTTGAAACCGAAGACATAAGGCTCACTGACGAAGAAATAAAAAATATAGTAACGGTCGGACCGGAAGGCGAAGAAATAAATTATTTATACCTTGATACTGATTCTCATTATAGAATTCAGGTTTTTAAAGAACTTTTGGAAAACGGGAAAACAGTTATTTCAAAATTTAAAAATATTTTGGGCGCCGGTGTCTACCGAAATCTTTCTGTCGCCGATTTATATGAGCCGGGCTCGGTATTTAAAACCATTATAATGGCTATTGCCATAGATGACGGGGATGTGACACCGTATACGACTTTTAACGATACGGGGCCTGTAAAAGTTGATGAATTTGAAATTCATAATGCTTTGGACACTTATTACGGCGTGACCACAATGCGTGAAACATTGGAAAAATCGCTTAATACGGGAATGTCTTTTGTTGCCAGAAAAATAGGGCGCGAACTTATGTATCGCTATTTGAAAAAATTCGGTTTTAACGAAAAAACTTATATTGAATTTGAAAATGAGCAAAGCGCGCAGATGGAAGATCCGTCACAATGGGCGGAAAGCGAACTTCTCACTCGCGCGTTCGGACAAGGAATTGTTGTTACTCCTGTACAGTTGGTCACGGCGATCGCCGCTCTGGCAAATAAAGGGATTTTAATGAAACCGCATGTGGTTTTAAGGACAGCAAGCGCTGATAAAAAGGTCGCGGAATATGAACCGGAAGAAGTGCGCCGTGTGATTTCCGAAAAAGCCGCGGCGACTATCGGAGCTATGATGGTGAGCGCGGTGGATAATGGAGTTGCACGACGCGGAGCAGTGGAAGGTTATAGAATCGCCGGAAAAACCGGAACTGCGCAAACGTATAAAAATGGGAAACCTTTGACCGGCCCGGGAACAACAATCGTTTCTTTCGTGGGCTTTGCGCCGCTAAAAGAACCGCGTTTTGCGGTGCTTGTAAAAATGGATCGTCCGCGTTCGTCAATTTGGGCGGATGCGACAGTCGCGCCGCTTTTCGCCGACATAGCGAAGTTTCTGTTTAAGTATTACACTATTCCTCCGGAGGCATAGTGGCTAAAAATTGTATCAATACAAGTTATGTGATACATTTTCTGCCAGAAATGAGATCAAAAATTCTTAAACAAAAAGCTATTAGCATGAGAAAAGAGGGATGGTCTATCCCTCAAATTTCTAAAAAACTTGGTATAGCCAAAAGTACAGCTTCTCTTTGGGTAAGCAAAATTCCTTTGCCTCAAAATATTCTAGATCAAATAAAAGACAAAGAGTTGATTGGCAGAGAAAAAGGACTTGCCGTAATGAAGGCAAGGAGATATTTGGCTCAACTGCAAATTCAGGACGGAGCTGATAAATTTATTAAAAAATTAAAACTTTTAAATAAAAAAAATATCTTAAAGCTTTTAGTCGCTGTTTTGTTTTGGTGTGAGGGGAGCAAACGTACTAGTGAAGTACGCTTTACAAATTCCGATCCAAAATTAGTGCGGGTTTTTCTTTATACTATAAGAAAAGCTTTTAACATCAATGAGTTAAAATTTCGCGCTCTCGTACATCTTCACGAATATCACAATAAAAAGAGGCAACATCATTTTTGGTCCACTGTGACAGGCATACCATTAAATCAATTCACAAAACCTTACCTTAAACCGCATACCGGAAAGCGTAAAAGAGATAATTATCAGGGATGTATTTCTATCCGTTATGCTGATGCAAATATTGCGAAAGAATTAAAGGCGCTATACTATTCTCTCGCAGAGCAAATATTCGAAGGGGCGTAGTTAAACGGTATAATGCTTCTCTCCAAAAGAAGAGTTGAGGGTTCAATTCCTTCCGCCCCTGCCAA
>JBBUCQ010000151.1:0-3618 GCA_038057715.1 Patescibacteria group bacterium
GAGCTTTAGCTCGTTATCTTGAACCCCTCGCCTTTAGGCGAGGGTAGTTCAGTTTTAGAATAAAAATTCCCCAAAATAAATTTAAACCAAATACGAATAATATGTTAAAACAGCACCGACAACGGCGAAAACAGCTCCCATTAAATAAACCATTTCAATTTGTTTGCAGAATGTAAGGCATTTTTTGATTGGATTTCCAGGCACAATAAAGTAAAAAACACTTTCAACAGCGAGCCACCAGCCGGTTACAGTAACGATAAGCCCCAAATTCCATTCCCAAACATTGTATGCGTTAATTAAGTAAACGCCCAAAATGCCTTCCAAAAGCATTAACGTGAAAAGGCTTAGATGATCTTCCGCCCATTTCCCGAGGAGATGGCTCCATGTTTTTGCGTACAGCAAAATTGAGAGCCCGAGCATGAGGTAAACCGGTCCCATGTACAAGGCAAGCGTAAGTGCTTGATCCATAGCGATATTGGGTTAAAAAATAATATATTAAATGACTTTACTGTCCATTTTAACCTGAATGAGGGAGAATGCGAGATTAAAGAGTTGACAAACGTTTATTTTCGTTATAGACTTCGCGTAATGAGATTCAGTAACCATAAAAATAGTCATAATAACCACAAGAGTCGCAATAATAATCAGAAGAGGTTCGGTCACCGTGTACCGAAAGACTTGGATATTTCAAAGCTTATAAATAAAGCGATTTCACTTGAGCGCAGTGAATTTGTGGCGGAGCATACTTTTCAGGATTTTCCTTTAAATCCGGGGGTTCAAGCGAATATTGTGCGCAGGGGATATAAGCAGCCGACACCGATTCAAGATAAAGCGATACCGGAAGTTTGTGCCGGTCGCGATATTGTTGGGGTTGCGGATACCGGTACCGGTAAAACAGCCGCATTTTTGCTTCCGCTTATTACGAAAGTTTTGGCTAATAGAAATGAAAAAGTTTTGGTACTTTGTCCTACGCGCGAACTTGCTTTGCAAATACAGGAAGAGTTTGTGATCTTCAGCAAAGGGCTGGGACTTTCTGCCGCGCTTTGTATCGGCGGACTTGCGGCAGGTCCTCAAATTTCCGTTTTGCGCAGAAATCCAAATTTTGTGATCGGGACCCCGGGCAGGATTAAAGATTTTGCGAGACGGCATTTGTTAAATCTTAAATTTTTCCGAACGGTGGTTTTGGATGAGGCTGATAGAATGGTGGATATGGGTTTTATTCATGATATTAAATTTCTGCTTTCGCTTTTGCCGACTCCTCGGCATTCGCTTTTTTTCTCGGCGACTATTCCTTCCGATATTAATTCTTTAATTCAGCAATTTTTAAATAATCCGGTGAGTATTTCCGTAAAATCGCGGGATACATCGGCGAATGTGGATCAGGATGTTATTCGCCTTGCGGATAAAAGCAAAAAGATAGATGTATTAAGGGCTCTGCTTGTTAAAGCGGAATTTAATAAAGTTCTTATTTTTGGCAGAACCAAACGCGGAGTGGAAAAGTTATCCAATATATTGGCGGATAAGGGTATTAAATCGGCTTCAATTCATGGCAATAAATCTCAAGCAAGCAGACAAAAAGCTTTGAATCTTTTTAAGCAAAATATAATTCAAGTTTTGGTTGCCACCGATGTTGCCGCTCGCGGACTGGATATTTTCGGAGTGAGTCACGTTATAAATTTTGACATGCCGGCAACTTACGAAGATTATATTCACCGCATAGGGCGAACAGGGCGTGCGGATAAGGTTGGAAAGGCGTTGACGTTTGTTTAGAGTGCGTTCTAATTAGACCTCGCAGACCTCTTTCTATCGGTTTCATTTAGCGTTTTTTTGCGAAGGCGGATATTGTTCGGCGTGATTTCAACGAGTTCGTCGTCTTCTATAAATTCCAAAGCCTGTTCAAGACTTAAAATTTTCGGAGGAGTGAGAACTATTGCGTCGTCCGAACCGGATGTGCGCATGTTTGAAAGTTTTTTGCCTTTGCACGCGTTGACAATGATATCTCCTTCTTTTGCATTTTCGCCGATTATCATGCCTTCATAAACTTTTGTTCCCGGTCCGCAAAACAACATGCCTCTTTCCTGGATTTTCCAAAGCGCGTAACCGGTTGTTTCTCCTTTTTCTTGCGATATAAGCGATCCATTTTGCCGGTGTTCAATATCGCCTTTGTGGTCTTCGTAGTGCGAGAAACTGTGATCTAAAATTCCATCGCCGTGCGTTTCCATTATAAATTCGCCGCGGAATCCGATAAGCCCGCGGGTCGGAATGGAATATTCAAGCCGTACATTCCCGTTATTATTTACCATATTCGTCATGATGCCTTTGCGCTTTCCCAGTTTTTCAATAATCGTTCCCGAATATTTTTCGTTTACGGTCGCAATCAAAAATTCCATGGGTTCCTGCGTTTTGCCATTCTCTTCTCTAAAAATAACCTCGGGCCGCGATACTTGCACTTCGTAACCTTCCCGCCGCATATTCTCCAGCAAAATGGAAAGATGCAATTCGCCGCGTCCGCAGACTGTGTAGCCGTCGGAATCCGGAATCGGAGTAACGCGAAGACCCACATTTGTCTGCAATTCTTTTTCCAATCTTTCTTTTATATTTCGCGTTGTTACAAGTTTCCCGTCTTGTCCGGCGAAAGGGGAATTGTTAACAAGAAAATTCATTTTGAGCGTAGGTTCGTCTATTTTTAAAACCGGAAGCGCTTGCGGATTTTCGCCGTCAGCTATTGTTTCTCCGATTGTAATTTCCGGAATTCCGGCAACAGCCGCCAAATCGCCGCATTCCACAAGTTGAACTTCGGTTTGTTTAAGCCCTTCAAAAGCAAATAATTTTGTTATGCGGTGGTGTTCCATTTTTCCGTCTCTGCGGCAAAGCGCTATAGTTTTTCCCATTTCCAATTGTCCGTTAAAAACTCGCCCGATTCCGATTCTGCCTATATAATTATCATAAGCCAGACTTGTTACCTGCATTTGCAAAGGTTCTTTGCTTTTGTCCGGATACAGAGGAACGTGCTTTAAAATCATTTCAAAAAGCGGTGTTAAATCCGTACTTTTATCCTCCATGGATCTTTTCGCTATGCCTTGTTTGCCGATTGTATAAAGCACGGGGAAATCCAGTTGTTCATTGTTCGCCCCGAGAGTAACAAATAAATCAAAAATCATATTTAAAACCTCATCCGGTCGCGAACCCTGCTTGTCAATTTTATTTATGAGCACAATCGGTTTAATCCCGAGTGCAAGCGATTTTAATAAAACGAATTTCGTTTGAGGCATGGGACCTTCTTTCGCATCCACAAGCAAAAGCACGCAATCCACCATTTTTAAAATGCGCTCAACTTCACTGGAAAAATCCGCGTGCCCGGGAGTATCAACCAAATTTATTTTTACGTCTTTATATTTGATTGAACAGTTTTTTGAAAAAATCGTAATGCCGCGTTCCCGTTCAAGCGGATTTGAATCCATTACGCATTCCTGCGTATTTTCAGCTACGGCGCCGCTTTGTTTTAATAATGCGTCGGTAAGAGTGGTTTTACCGTGGTCAACGTGCGCGATGATGCCGATATTTATAACTTTCATAAGCCCGATGATTTTAGAGATAAACAGGGAAAAATGCAAGTAG